>JBFHES010000022.1:0-30931 GCA_041584015.1 Bacteroidales bacterium | reverse complement strand
TTTGGTTTACCAATGATTCTGTTGGCTCCATTCGCCGATTTTCAGGTGCTTTTTGCTTTGTCTGCTAAAAATTGGATGCTTATGATTTATCTGGGAGCAAATACATTGATTGCTTATGGTTGTTTGGCTCTTGCTTTTAAATACCTTGAGGCAAATAAGGTAAGTATCATCATTACCCTAAATCCGATACTTACCTTTATTTTTATGGGATTAATGGCTTGGTTAGAGATTAACTGGATTGCCCATGAGAAATTTACTTACATGGGAGTTATAGCAGCTCTGCTTGTTGTCTCGGGTGCGGTTATGGCTGTGGCATTTGCCAGTAAAAAAGGGAAAAGTGTGAAGGCAAAATAGCTGCAATTCGAAGCTTCGTTTGAGGCAAAAAGCAAGGGGTTCCCGATCTGCAACAGGAACCCCTAATTGATGAATAATAAATCAACCTAACTACGGAATTAGTTTTTCATTATCTTATGAATATAGGTGTGATTGTCATTGGTTATTTTTAGCAGGTATATACCGGTATGTAGTCTGCTTAAATCCCATCTGATTGAAGCTTTATTTTGTTGATTAATGGTTTTAGCTTCTAGTAATTTACCATCAATAGTATATAGCTTAGCTTGATAGGATTCTTCTAGGAAATCATTCAGTTTAATCAGCAGCTGGTCCTTAACTGGGTTTGGATAAATGTTTAGACCATTAGCCACCAGATTATTATTGCTTAGTACAACTGCTCCTTGATTAAGTATGAAGTTAGTGCTGTATTCCGGATTGGCCTCTGAAAGTACAACTTTTAATGAATCGGCATGTAAACCTGCTTTCTCAACACGAATATAATAGGTTCCCATGGCTAAATCCGCAAAATTGAAATCTCCCAGTTCATTGCTTAATTGAAAATCCAGCGCGGTATTTTCTTCATTGTACAATATTACAGGAATGTTTCTGGCGGCTCCGCCATTTGTCTTGTTTGTAAGCGGGAACCACTCTTTGTCAAATACTCGCGGATTATATCCTTGATCGCTGCCAACAATTATATTTCCGGAAATGTTTCCATTCCCAGTATTGTAGCTTATTGTATTGGCAAGGGTAATATTAGCATTACCAGTGTGCCCCTGGATGTTTAAAGTATAGGCATTTTGCCATTGTTCGTTGTGAACAAAATAGGCAGGGATACCATAGTTTTTATTTGGTTCGGGTACAGCAAATATCAGGTAGTCGCCAGGGAATAGTCCCTCAATGGTGTAGCTGCCATTTGTAATAGTGCCGCTGTTGGTAGCCTTCATGTATTCTGCTTTTTGTTGATAAAGCACCACCTTCCCCGAAGGAATACTTAATTGATCCAGGTTGACTACTGCCCCAGAGAGACTGATCGTTTGAATGGTGTCGACACTACTGATGCCATCGGGAGCAAAATGCTCTTGGTCCTGATAGGATTGATTGTAGGTTGCAATTGCATCATAGGTGGTTTCGTTTACGGGGTTCCACATTCTCCATAAGAAGATTTGCCCGGTAGTAAAGCCATCCACAGTACTTGTTAATTGATCATCCCAATGCGCAACAAAGCTGGTACTATCTCCGGTCCAAACCGTATAACCTCCGCAAGCCAATGTGCCTGCAGAATCGTAAAAAACTCCAACAAAACCGTTCTCGGCAAATGTAGCACCATTCACCTGAAGAAATGCCCCGGAAGGAATATGAATGCGGTGACCAATGTTACTAAGGCCAAGGTGCCAAGGTGGCAAAACAAGATAATCAACAAATACACTTGCTGTACCAATGCATAAATTAGCATCGGTAATGCTTACTTCATAAGTGCCATAGTTGGCATTGGAAATATCTTCAAAGTTCGATGAATCCGACCAAAGGAAGGTGTAAGGGGGTGTGCCACCTGAGGCCGTGAGGTCAATCACGCCGGCATTCGAATTGTTCGGATCGGCAGGCAGTACCTGAAATTCAGCACTAATAGAGTCTGGGGCTAAAATTTCGGTAAACCAAATAAGGGTATCATTATTATCCGAGGTGACAGTTACGTAATAGGTGCTGGCACATAAACCATTAATGTCTTCTGATATTCCGCCTGTGGACCATTCGAAGGCATAAGGAATAGCGCCGCCTGAAACGGAAATATCAATGATGCCGCCACAATCATCAACACAAAGGTTGTGGGTGAGATTGCTTGAAATGTTTAATGGTGCGGGAGGGTATGCATAGCCAACTTGAGTTACTGTTACTGAAGAACAATTAAGCGCATCGGTAATGGTAACTGTGTAATGACCAATCTCTAACCCTAGGAGGTCTTCGGTGCTGGCTCCGTTTGACCAGGTAAAGGTGTACGGCGCTATGCCTCCCGTTGGTGTAATGTCAATGGAACCGTCGTTTCCAATCATTGGATCAACCCCGCTGATTGCTGCATTGGGAAGGATTTCATCTTCTTCAAGAATCTGCACATTTACATAAGTGGTGTCGTGATTAAAGGAGCTGATTGTGACGGTATAACTTCCGGCACAAAGGCCTGAAATGTCACTATTGGTAGAACCGTTTGACCAGAGGTGCTCGTAAGGAACGGCTCCACCTGTGGTAGTCAAATCTATTGACCCGGTGCAATCTCCAAAACATAAATTATTTATTTGACTTGCAGATCCTGATAATGGAGGAGGTGCGTATGCAAAGTCAATGAATGTTGAATCTTCATGTACACAGGAATTAGCGTCAATTATGGTTACATAATATGCTCCATAGCTCAAGTTTACGTTGTCTTGGTTGCTAATGCCATTTGACCAAGAGTAGGAGTATGGTACATTACCTCCAGAGACGCTAAGGTTGATGCTGCCATCGTTGCCAATTACCGGATCAACGTTTTGAATAATCATACTTGAGGTTAAAGCACTTGGCTCTGTTACTTCAAAGTTCATAACCATTTGCGATGGCGACCAGAAAGGAGGTGTGTAGAAACCACTAAAGTATAGCCCGTTTGTAGTGTTCGCACAAAAAAGATTAACACATCCGGTTCCTGTAAAGTTGATTACATTTAGATCAATTACTGAACCATCGGTTGCATTCCAGAGCCTGTATGTGATTTCCTCGTTGGCATAAAATCCATCCTTAATAAGCGTTGTTGTGTCGTCAGGATATATTTTCAGGGTTGCGCTTCCATCTAGCTGCATGTAACCCGCGCAATAGGCAAATCCTGAGGCATCGCGATAAAAAGCTCCGAGATAATCTTCCGTGGTAGCATTAACGCCATTAATAAAAATATCGGTATGGGCAGTTGTCACTTCAAAGTATTCTACCGGGTTTGCTGTAGTAGCAATGTACTGCCATGGCATAGTATTTACATTAATACTATTCGTGATGGTTACCACGTAGTTTCCAGCGCATAAGTTTGCGAGTGTTTGTGTGGTGTCACCGGTTGACCATTGATAGCTATGTGGTGTAAGTCCACCGGAAACTACCAGGTCAATAGCTCCATCGCAGCTGCCAGTGCATTTGGTGCTAATTACATCTGCATTTGCATTTAAAGGGCTGAGTAAACCGTGAGGTAGCGTAAAACTCAATACGGTGTCTACACAATATTGTATATCGTGAATGCTTACGGTGTAGGTTCCAGCGCTTAAACCCAATATGCCAGAGCTTGTTTGTCCATTCGACCATTGATACGAGAATGGTTGATTCCCGCCCCAAACCTCTACATGGATGCTTCCTGTAGCACCGCTTATTGAATCTGCCGGGATTATTGTTGTGGTAATTGGTGTTGAGTCGCATTGAGCTCCAAGCAGGAAGGTTGCCGATATTTGTGCCGGATACCAGGAAGGAGCAATGTAATTGCCGCTGAATGATCCCAGGCTGCTGCCGGATGAGAAATAATTGTATCCATCAAAATTTATGGTGTTACTGCTTTGAAGGTTCAGGTCGATTATCGATCCGTCACCGATTCGCCATAATTTCCAATAAACCGTGTCTGTCGCAACAAAACCATCTTTCTGTGGAGTTGCAAGATCATCAGGAAAAACAGCAATGTTAAAATCACCGGTGGCAGTTACTTTATGATATCCACCACAATGGTAATTGCCATTATCAAGATAGAATGCTCCAATGTAATCGCCTATGTCGGCGAATCCATTATTTACTGCTACCAGATTGAAATTCGTTTTAATATATGGAACCGACGATGTTGAATCGGTTATTGGATAGTTCCAAGGCATGTTTATATCTACGCTTGTACTTGATACCGTAAGATCATAGGTTCCGGTGCAGAGCGAATCGCTTGTGATGCTTGTATCTCCATTTGACCAAATAAAATTATATGGAGGAAAAGAACCACTTACGCTTAAATCAATTAAACCGTCGCAGCTACTCGTACTAACGGGATCTGTGATTGTTGGTGTTACATTGAGTGGCATTAAGGCATGCGAAGCAATGAAATAGCTGTTGTAGTATGGACAGTCATTAACGTCGGTGATGGTTACGTGATAAAAGCCGGATATTAAACTGTCGATGTCCTCGCTTGTGGCGCCATTGGACCAATTAAAGAGGTAAGGAGGTGCACCGCCGCTGACCATAAGATCGATGGCGCCGCTATTGATTACTTGTATGTTTACCGGGGTAATAAGTGTGTCAACGTTCAGTTGGTAATCATCAATGTTTATGCTTGTGGTGATTACACTTTGGGTAGGTAGGAATAAGGATGAGTCGGATAATTGTATAATGAGTGATGTGTCATTTTCATTGAAAAACCCAAGGTTGGCATTGACGTTGTAATTGGCTGTCATGCTAAACAGATTACCGGAAGCATTTTGCCTGACAATGAATGTAAAAGCCTCACCTGTATTAAACCCATCTTTGTATGTTGTTATGCTGTCGTTCCCCCAGGCAGTAAGTGTTGGTAATGCTCCATTAAAGATGCTGTATCCGCCACATTTAAGATTGCCATAATCATTAAAAAAGATGCCTATCAAGTCACCATTGTTCAATGATTGACCAAGTATGTCGGGTTGATTTTGTAAGGTGATTATATGGCTGGTTCCTGTAGGAGAATAATCCCAGACGAGTGAGTCGGCTGAATCTGTAATTGTAAGATCATAAACACCAGCACAAAGGCTGTCAAGGTCGGCTGTGTTGCCTAAATTCGACCAACTATAATGATAAGGAGCTACGCCACCATAAACTTCAATCTCTACTTCTGCATCACACAGATTATTGCAAGTGATTTCTGATATGACTTCGGTATGGTAAATTTGTCCAGTCATGCTGGTGTCAACTTGTAACTGATGTTCAATAGAACATCCATGACCGTCTAGTATGCTAATATTATAATTGTTTGATGGTAAATTATTAAGTGTTACTGTATTGCTGTAGTAAGTTCCTGCAATACCTATTCCCAATACAGAATAGGGTTGAATGCCTCCCGAAATATGCAGCTGAACCGATCCGTTTGCCCAATAGCCAGGTGTAACTCCTGTAACAATAGCTGTATCAACAAAAAGAGAATCAGGCTGGTCAATGAAAAAGAATAGGCTGTTCGAGTTGTTAAGAGCATCTGTGACATTAATAGAATAAATACCTGAAGTCAAACCTGAATTAACTTCGCTTGTAACACCATCGGAAAAGAGGTAAGCATACGGAGCTGTTCCATGCAATAGATCAATGGTTGCTGTTCCATCGGCACTGCCATGACAACTCGCCGGATTTGTATTGACCCAATACATTGGAACCGTGCTATTATAGAAACCCAGACTATGAATTGAGCTTAATCCGTTACTCGTGTAATAGGCGGTACTGCTAAATGTTGTGTCGTAGAGAGCGTTTAGATTATAAGCGTGCCCGGTTGATGCCTTTAAAACATACCAGTTAAATTCTTCTCCCTGCGTATATCCATCAATAGTTGTTGTTCCCGGATCATCGCCCCATACATTAACGGCAGTTGCGCTACCATTCCATGTGGCGTATCCCGCGCATGTAAGGCCGCTTCCGTTGTTGTAAAATGCTCCAATCTTATCGCCATTATTTATATAGCTGCCAACAATGTTAAAACATGCATTTAATGGCACAATTACGGTGTGGTTTGTATTTGTGAGAGTGGTTGCCCAGCTGAGGACTTGCCATTCATAAATGGTAAATGTGGTTGAGTCAGAATAGCCAAAGTTATCACTTACTGTTAAGCTGTAATTCCCCGGAGCTAGATTGTTTATAAATGATGTGCCGGAAACTCCGGTAGACCAAAAGTAATCATAAGGTGGGTTTCCATAAGAAATTACGGCATTTGCTGCGCCATTGTTCAGGCCGTCCTGCGCATCCGAGGTGTTTACATTGATGCTTACACTTGAAAGGTTTAAATAGACCGTCGTGTCAAATGAGCAGCCTCTGCCGTTGTAGACAATTAAACCGTAGGTTCCCCATGGAATATTCTGTAGAATGGAATCTGTAGACCCAGTGGACCAATTATAGCTGAATAAACCTGGTTCAAAACCGCTGATGCTAACATCAATAATTCCATCCGCATTTAGTCCGGTAGGTGGTGTCAAGGTGAAATCAAGATCAGGTATGGTATTTAAAGAGTCGGTAAAAAATTCACGGATGAGCAGGGTTCCTTGAGAATCTGAGATGGTAACAGAGTAGGCCTCGCTGTACTGAATATCAGTAATTGTTGGTCCGGCTTGTCCGTTTGACCAGAGATAACCGTACGGTGGAATTCCGTAACTGGCGGTTACTGTAATAAGCCCATCATTACTATTGTAGCAACTGTTTTCGCTGATAAAAACAGTGATCGAATCCTGAGCAACTGCAATATTCTGGAATACATCTGTCTCTAGCATCTCGGCTGTGTAAACAGCATTGGTAACAATTGAAGGAATCGAGTTCATACTATAGAATGGCCACCATAAGTTCTGAAGTTCATTATTAAGTGTCCATAGTGATCCTAGTGGATAGTAGGCGTTTTGATTATAAAAAACAGTTTCTACTGTGGAGTCGATAAATGCAAATGGAAGGCTGAATTCATTAAACCCTTTATGTAGCTTCATTGAATGAAGTATGGTGTCTGAGCAGATCATACCGGTAATTCCACTTGATCCCATCGGATTGAACAGACCAGAGTCGTTGTACAAACCTGAATTGTCGAAGATCACATCAGGTATGAAATCCATGTCATATAGTTGGCTTCTTATCAGAAAGCGAAATGCTTCTCCATTTTCAAGTCCTGCGTTTCCCGAGGTATCTCCATAAGCCGTTAAAGTTTGTGGTAAACCATTCCAGACGATGTATCCAGCGCATGCCCAGTCGTTTAATGAATCGTAAAATACGCCAATTAAATCTCCTGCTTGTGGTGATAAGCCATTTATTAAAATGTTAGGGTTTCCAGGTATTTGAATGCTATGAGTGCTTGTCGTGCTATTTACTTGCCAGGGGAAGTGGTAATTGCTATAGGTTGTTCCAATCGTGAAGGTGTCAACGGTCGTGGTTAAAGATGTATCGGTAATTGTTACAAAGTAGTTACCTATGGGCAGGTTGTATAGCGATGGCGTCGTATCGCCTGTACTCCAATTGTATTCAGGAAATGGAGATGTCTGCGTGTTTAATAGAATAGAACCATCGGAAGCCCCGGGTTGACTTACATTGTAGGCACGACTCATTGTCGTGTAACTTGATTGTGCATTAAGCCAATGAATCATATTCAGGCATACAAGAAGAATTAGAATCTTCTTTATATACTGATTAGGTAATGCCATGAATAGTTTGATTAGTGATTTAGAAATAGAGACCAAGTCCCATCTTGATACCATACCTGCTATTTTCACGGTTAATCCCCTGCCATGAATAAAAACTACTTAATGGTTTTCGGTAATATACATCACCAAAGATGAAATATCTGGAACCAATATGGTACCTCGCTTCAAGTCCAGAATAGATATCGAAACGAATAGATGGGAACTGAGTTTTATCTAAAGCGTAAATTGATTCAGAATTGGTTCCGGAAACACTACTTCCGCTTGCTCCTGTAAGAAAACCAGCAACAGCACCAGCCTTTAGTACAATATCCATTTTACCTTTCGACCACATATACCCTGTTATCATTGGAACTTCAATGTACTTGTATGTATTGGCAAATGCCGCATTCACCGATAAGTCTGTTGTATCAAACACTTCAACAAATGTTGAGTCCAATACCGTAACAGTTGTGGTTTCTAATACAGGTGTCCAAATGGTGTCGTTATTAACATGCTGCCATGTATAGAATAGGGTGTCAATCTGCGTGTCTGTATAAGTAAATCTATCCCAGAAACTGTTGTCGGTAAATTCAAAGTCAGGGAAATAATATTGTTCTTGTTGTTCTATCACAGCTATTTCTAAACCAGTTTCAAAATACCAGTGTCTTAAGTTTGTGCTTAATCCTATGCCATAGCTTTGGGTACTAACCTCAGTTAATCCTTGTTTAATGAAATTCACAACCTGCCCTGATTCTGTCTGACTTGAAGAGATGTTGGTGTTATTGAGAAACTGTCCGATATGAGCCTTCACAGCAAAGTTGTTTGTTCTGGTTTTTATCTTATTCCTTTCAGGGAATGAGATAAATTGGGCAGGGGGGGGAGCAATTACTGAAAAGGATATTCCATCTAAAAACGCTAAATCATTTATATGGATACTTTCGGTAAATAAATTGGTACTAAGTGTAGACTGTCCTTCTAATAGAATAGCCCCAGTGCTTGCGTCCCTTTCCTGTCCGGGCAATTTTAAATCGTTTAATAATACATTCCGAAGTGCCGATTCTTCAATTGCTTTATCTTTAATTTCTTTATTTATAGTGCTTACATTTATATTGTTTGATGCTATGGTGTTCGTTTCTATGCCAGCAATTGCTGATTTGCTTTCGGCAAATTTCACGGTGTTATTAGCAGCTTCCGAACCTTGATTGTCCATTTCATTGGTAACAGACAAGTTATTTTGAATTGATGGCTGAAGATTATTATTGCTAATTGCAGCAGGTACCACTGTTCGTTTTGATTCAGACTCACGCATCTGGTTTACAGAAACATTTATACCCGATCGATCAGCTGTCTCATTGATGGCTAGTCTGTGTGCTCTGATATGATTGGCTTCTGTTTCTGTAAATTTCGATGATTCCTTTTCACTTGTAGTCGTCAGGTTAGAATAAGTGGGCTCAATTTGCGCGTTGTTGTTGTTTTCAATAGCGATTAAATTGTTGCCCGGGATATGCCCGTTGTAATATTTAAGGTTAAATTGTTCTAATGGAGACTCACAGATAAATAGTTCGTCCGTAAAGGCCATTTGCTCGGTATGGTCTATTTTTAAAATGAAGAGGAGCGAGGTAGCCATAATGGATAATAGGATTGCAACTGAGGTAATTCTTACCCACATTCGTGACCATAACAAGGAGAGTGTGCTTGCCTTGTCCATTTGCGATGCAAGCGCAGCCCAACCGCCGGATGTGGCAGATTCAACCGAAGCAGCTTTTAGCTTCGAGTTAAATAATTGGTCTATGTTTGAATTACCTTGCATGTAACAACTTTAAATAACAACTTTTAATACTCTACTCTCGTTCGTTCTTTGGCTTTCCTTTTTTTTTGCCAAATAATTGGCAAGATGCATTTGTAAAAGTTTGCGAGCTTTACTTAACTGCGATTTACTGGTGCCAATTGTAATATCCAACAGCTTTGAAATCTCTTTGTGCGTGTATTCTTCAATAGCATATAAATTGAAAACAACTCTATAGCCATTGGGCAACTCTTGCAAAACAGCAATGAGCTCGTCTATGCTCAATTCATCTTCAATCTCAATGTTCTCAGATTTGTAGAACAGCTCTCGCTCTTTATCATCTTCATCAGCATGATAAAATGTGTCTGAGTCAACTTCTACGCTCTGGTTAAACACTTTAAAATCCTTTGATTTTACATAGTTCACACTTTTACCTATAAATACAGTGCGCATCCAACCTTCAAAAGAACCTTTCCACTTAAACTGCCCGATCTTCTTAAAAACGAACATGAACCCTTCCTGTAGGAGATCTTCTGCATCATCAGTGTTTTTGCAGTATCTCCGGCAAACAGCTCGCATCTTAGCGGCGTATAACTCGTATACTTTCTGCTGAGCTTCCCTGTCGCCCTTTTTACAGGCATTAATGATATTGTCCAGTTCGTAGTTCAAAAGCAGGGTTTAATTAGTAGTCAAAATGTCTTTTAAATGGTTGCCTGAAAAAAATAGTTTTTTTGAAAAAATTATCATTTTGTTGTTAATAGCTTAAAAAAATATGCTGTTGTTATTTAATTTCACTCCCATGAAATGTAGTTCCAAAGTTAATCAATATGGATTGTAATTCCTGCAATTTCAGCTATATATTAGAAGTATTCATTAAGCTGTGTTGATATTCAGCTAAAATCTGTAATTTTGTCAGGTAATTGAGGAAACGATAGATAACAAATGGAAATTCAGCGTATAAAACAACGATTCGGAATTATAGGAAACTCTTCCCAGCTGCTAAGAGCAATGGATATAGCTGTTCAGGTTGCTCCAACCGATTTGTCAGTGTTAATTACAGGAGAGAGCGGAGTTGGTAAAGAGGTTTTTCCAAAAATCATACACCAATATAGCGCACGCAAGCATGAAGCATATATTGCAGTTAATTGTGGAGCTATTCCAGAAGGTACTATTGATTCTGAACTTTTTGGCCATGAGAAAGGGGCATTTACTGGTGCCACAGATTCTCGTAAAGGATATTTTGAAGTGGCTAATAAGGGCACCATATTCTTAGATGAAGTAGGTGAGTTACCATTATCCACTCAAGTGCGCTTGCTGCGCGTGCTGGAAACAGGAGAGTTTATTCGGGTAGGGTCTTCTAAGGTTCAAAAGTCCGACGTGAGAGTTGTGACTGCAACAAATGTGAATTTGCAGGAAGCTATTAAACAAGGCAAGTTTCGTGAGGACTTATATTACCGACTTAATACAGTGCCTATCATTATTCCGGCCCTGAGAGAACGTAAGGATGATATTCATCTGCTTTTTAGAAAGTTTACCTCAGACTTTGCTGAAAAATATACAATGCCTTCGGTTCGGTTAGATGAGAATGCTATACAGGTGCTCATAAGTTATAAATGGCCTGGCAATATCCGACAACTTAAAAATATTACTGAGCAAATCTCAATAATAGAACAAGATCGGATGATTACGGCAGAAACATTGCGACGCTACCTGCCTGTTTCTGAAATGAATGAACTGCCAGCAATCTATAAACCGGTGGATGAAAAGACATTTTCTTCGGAAAGAGAAATATTATATCAAGTACTTTTCGATATGAAGAGAGACATGACCGATCTTAAGAAATTGGTGCATGGCATGATGGATGAAGGTGTTGATAGTTTTCAAATGCGTGAAGATCATGCGCAGGTGATTAAAAACCTTAATAAAGAAGAGGTGCATGCAGAGGCAATAAATAGAGAAACCAATATTGATAATTTTAGATACAAACAAACAGAACCACAGATTATTGAAGATACCGAAGAGTTTGTAGAAGAATCATTGTCGCTCGTGGATAAAGAAATGGAATTAATCAAGAAGGCATTGGAAAAGCACAAGGGCAAGAGGAAATATGCTGCACAAGACTTAGGTATTTCTGAACGAACACTCTACAGAAAGATAAAGGAATACAATATTGAGGGCTAGTGCACGGTTATTCAATAGGTTATACTAAAATAGATTGATGAGAAATATTATTTCAATAATTGCTTTACTGTCACTTCTGGCATTGTCAAATTGCGGAACAGTAAGTTACAGTCTGTCTGGAGCTTCAATTCCGGCTGCGGCTAAAACTGTGTCGGTACAATACATTCCTAATAATGCGCCAATTGTAAATCCTCAATTAAGCCAAAATTTAACTGATGCTTTAAAAGATAAGTTTCAGTCGCAAACATCACTGAAATTAATTAATGGTACGGGTGATTTAGATTTTGAAGGCGAGATTACTGGTTATAGTGTGCGTCCGGTAGCCATACAAGGAGGCGACGTAGCTGCAAAGAACAGACTGACGGTAACCATCACCATGCGATACTCCAATGCTATTGATCCGACTTATGAGTTTGATAAATCATTTTCGCGCTATGAGGATTATGATAGTGGTGAAAACCTGAAGGATAAAGAAGAAGAGTTGACAGCTATAATTATCGAACAACTCATTGATGATATCTTTAATAATTCGGTGGTTAACTGGTAGCAATGAACAGGGAGCGCTTATATCAATATATCGAGAATCCGCACAGCTTAAACGAGCGTTCGCTTATAGAGCTTGAGGAAATTCTAAAAGAGTATCCCTATTTTCAGACGGCACATTTGCTTTATTTACGAAACCTTAAAATGCTTGGCCATTTGCGCTTTAATAAGCAATTAAGGATTTCATCTGCCTATATTACTGATAGAGCTGTTTTGTATAGCTTTCTGCATGATCTAATTGAACCGGAGGCTGAAGCTGCTAAATCACATACAAAAGCCGATCAGATGCTTGCAGAAATTGATGGAGCATCAAGCCAAGCGGAAGCATCTTTACGTATTATTGATCCTGTGGAGGATACAGCAGTGCAGACAATTCGGGAGGAGCAGAAGTTTGAGTACGAGAAGTTTGATGAGAAAGTTAGCGCACATTTAAGTAATGACGCGGATCCGGTTATAAAGCGAAAGGAGTCGAAGCAGGCTGCACGCAAAAAGAAAATTCTTGAAAAGCTTCCGAAGCTTAAAAAGGAACGTGAGCAGAGCGATCGCTTGCGCGAAAAATTGATGACCAAAGTATCTGTTGCGCGAAAACCCGCATTGGATTATTTTGAACAAGAAGATGAAGAGGCAAGTAAATTCGACGATTACATTGGTAGCTTTTTAATCGATGATGAAGAAAAGTCCATAACGGAAGATCAGTTGATTCCTAAAATACAGGAGGTCGATGGTGAAAAACCTGCTAAGCTGTTTTCTAAAGAAGACAAGCGTGAAACCTTGAAAACTGATGGCTCAAGCAAGGAAGATGCATCCTTAAGTCTTATTGATAAATTTATTGCTGCTCAGCCAAAGATGAGTTCAACGATTGATGCGGAGGTGCCGGTTTATGATGTTTCGAGTAGTAGTGTAGCTGATAATGATGACTTTATAACTGAGACCCTGGCACATATTTACCTTGAGCAAAAACATTTTGACAAAGCAATTCATGCTTACCAGAAATTAAGTTTGAAATATCCCGAAAAAAGTATTTACTTTGCAAGCCAAATTAGGAAGTTAGAAGAGTTAAAAAACAAATAAACAGACTGTTATGTATGATTTAGTAATGGGGTTGATCTTAGTGGCGGCGATATTAATGATCCTTATCGTGCTGGTTCAGAACTCAAAAGGCGGAGGACTTGCTTCGAATTTTGCCTCATCAAACCAAGTACTTGGTGTTAGAAAAACAACAGATTTTCTTGAGAAAGCAACATGGTCGTTAGCTATAGGGCTTGTAGTATTAAGCGTTTTGGGTAGTGCCTTAATCCCTCGCGAACAAGTTGAAGTTGAGCGTTCACGATTAGAAAATGTTGATTTTAGCAGTGGTAATGCAGTACAGAATTTTCCTTCGGTAGCACCGGAAGAAACTGCTGACCAGCCAGCTACACTACCAACTGAAACTGAATAAGTAAAAAAGCTTATCTTATAATATAAATGCCAGCAATTATTGCTGGCATTTTTTTGTGCCTCTATTTTATTTCAAATTCGTAATTCTTTCTGCTAACTAATAAATTCTACATATCGTAATTTAAAAACCTGACACGATGAGAAGCATACTTGCAGATTTGTCAGGGATTAATTTACAATTTGTCAGTTTGATCATGAATACACATTTGGCACAAAATATGAAAAGTGGCAGATCGTTAAATTGAAAATACAAATTCAAAAAATAAATAAAATGTCAGAAGTTAAAATTAGACCATTAGGAGCAAGAGTTCTTATTGAACCAGTTGAAGCTGAATTAAAAACTGCATCAGGTATTATTATTCCTGACTCAGCGAAAGAAAAACCACAAAGAGGAAAAGTTGTAGCATGTGGAAACGGATCGAAAGATGAGCCGATGGAAGTAAAGGTTGGCGATACTGTTATTTATGGTAAGTATGGCGGAACTGAGTTGAATTACGAAGGTGCTGAGTACTTAATCATGAATCAAAGTGAAATTTTAGCAATCGTTTAATTAATCTTCAGAATTTTAAAAAAATTAAAGTAATGGCAAAAGAAATTAAATTCAATATAGAAGCACGCGATTTATTAAAGAGCGGTGTTGATCAATTAGCAAATGCTGTAAAGGTAACTTTAGGACCAAAAGGTCGCAATGTTGTTATTGATAAAAAATTTGGTGCACCACAGGTAACTAAAGATGGTGTAACTGTAGCAAAGGAAATCGACTTAACCGATATTTTTGAGAACATGGGTGCTCAAATGGTAAAGGAAGTTGCTTCAAAAACCGGCGATGATGCCGGTGATGGAACAACAACTGCAACCGTGTTAGCTCAGTCAATTGTTAATGTTGGTTTAAAAAACGTTACTGCCGGTGCAAATCCAATGGATCTTAAGCGTGGTATCGACAAAGCTGTTCTTAAAGTTATTGATAGTCTTCGTTCACAGTCAAAAGAAATTGGCGACGACAATGGTAAGATTGAGCAGGTAGCATCTATCTCTGCTAACAACGATGCAACTATCGGTAAGCTGATTGCCGAAGCAATGGATCGTGTTAAGAAAGAAGGTGTAATTACTGTGGAGGAAGCAAAAGGTACTGATACATCTGTTGAGGTTGTTGAAGGTATGCAGTTCGACCGTGGTTATATGTCTCCGTATTTTGTAACTGATACTGAGAAAATGGAAGCGGTTCTTGAGAATCCATACATTTTATTATACGACAAGAAGATTTCTACAATGAAAGATCTTCTTCCTGTACTTGAGCCAGCTGCTCAGAGTGGACGTCCATTAATGATAATTGCAGAAGATGTGGATGGTGAAGCTTTGGCTACTTTAGTTGTAAACCGTTTACGTGGATCGTTAAAGATTGCTGCTGTTAAAGCTCCAGGTTTCGGCGACAGAAGAAAAGAGATGTTGGAAGATATCGCTATTCTTACTGGTGGTACTGTTATCTCTGAAGAGAAAGGTATGAAGTTAGAAGGCGCAACGCTTGACATGTTAGGTACATCAGAGAAAGTTGTAATAGATAAGGACAATACTACAGTTGTTAATGGTGCTGGACAAAAAGAATTGATTGATGCTCGCGTAGCACAGATTAAGGCTCAGATTGAAACAACTACTTCGGATTACGACAAAGAAAAACTGCAAGAGCGTTTAGCTAAGTTAGCCGGTGGTGTTGCTGTAATCTACATTGGTGCTGCAACTGAGGTTGAGATGAAAGAGAAGAAAGACCGTGTTGATGACGCATTAAGTGCAACTCGTGCAGCTATCGAAGAAGGAATTATTCCTGGTGGTGGTGTTGCTTACATCCGTGCTATCAAATCTCTTGATAAATTAACTGGTGTTAATGCTGATGAGAATACAGGTATTGCTATTATTCGCAGAGCTTTAGAGGAACCATTACGTCAGATTGCTGAGAACGCAGGATTAGACGGCGCTGTTATCGCTCAGAAAGTAAAAGAAAGCAAAGGTGCCATGGGGTACAATGCGCGCACTAACAAATATGAGAACTTATTACGTGCTGGTGTTATCGATCCAACTAAAGTATCACGTGTAGCTCTTATCAATGCAGCTTCAATTGGTGGTATGTTATTAACTACCGAATGTATTCTTGTTGATGAAAAAGAAGACTTACCTCCAATGCCACCAATGGGCGGTGCTCCAGGTATGGGCGGTATGGGTGGCATGATGTAAATCATCATACACCATAAAAGTAAATTATATATACCTCTTACTTGTTAAGAGATCATGAAAATCCCGATGGTAAGCCATCGGGATTTCTTGTTTTAAGCAATCGAGCCAAATCCATAGCAGTTATGATGCTATTTCAATCCCGCTTGATGGCAATAGCTGAGAGGTATTCAGTGAAACTCACTATCAATTTTATTGAAAAATATTTTATATTTAACCCATGCAAATAAGCAAAGCCCATATCAATCACTTTCATCATCTTGGCAAAGGATTGTATGAGTGCTGGATTTGCTGATAACCTTCCCCCATAAGTTGTCATCATATTTTTTATTTTATTACATTTTTCAAATATGGAAGGATTGATCTTTGATATCAAACGCTTTGCAGTTCATGATGGTCCGGGAATAAGGACTACAGTATTTTTTAAAGGATGCCCACTTAATTGCTTTTGGTGCCATAACCCGGAAAGCCGGAAAGCTGAGGTGGAATCGTACGATAAGGAAATTATTGTAGATAACAAGCGCTTCTGTAAAACTGAGCAGGTTGGTTATAAAATCAGCATAGATAAGCTTCTTATGGAGGTGCTGCAGGATGAAGAGTTTTATGATGAATCAAATGGCGGAGTAACTTTTAGCGGCGGCGAACCACTTTTGCAACATGCTTTTTTATTAGAAATTATTAAAGCGTGCAAAGCTAAAGGTATTCATACAGCCATAGATACAACAGGTTATACGGCCTCAGATAAATTGAAAGCATTGATGCCATATGTAGATTTATTTCTGTTTGATATTAAGCACATGAATAGAGAGGCACATCTTAATTTAACGGGAGTTGACAATGACCTTATCATGAAGAATCTTCAGCTACTCAGTGATGAAGGAAAGCATGTAATTATTCGTTTCCCGGTTGTTCCTGAGTGGAATGATTCTATTGAAGACCTGACTGCCATGAAACAATTATTGGCGGAATTAAGAATTAAAGAACTGAATTTGCTTCCCTATCATAAAACAGGACGTGGAAAGTATGAGCGCTTTAATATTGCTGAGAAAGCTAAAAAAATACTTGAACCGTCTGCAGAGTACGTGCTGGAACTTAAGCAGCTTCTTGAAAGCGAAAAATTGCATGTAAAAATTGGAGGATAGCTTAAAGGCTAAATCAAGATCATGAATGAACGGGTAAGAAAGTTAAGAGAACAGAGCTTAAATGCAGTTAATTGTATATCGGCTGAGCGTGCATTGTTGATTACAGATTTTTATCAGCACCATCTGGAGGCTGATGATTCGGTAGCGGTGCAACGTGCTAAAGCATTCAGATTTCTTATGCTTAATAAGTCAATTTGCATAAACGATGATGAATTAATTGTTGGGGAGCGTGGCCCTGCTCCAAAGGCTACGCCTACATACCCCGAGGTTAGTCTGCATACACTGGAAGATTTACGCATATTGAATCAACGCGAAAAAGTATCCTTTAAGGTTGATGAGGAAACTTATGCAGCATTTGAAAAAGAGATCATCCCGTTTTGGTATGGCAAGAGTAATCGTGATCGGATTATGAAGCGCATGGACAGGCCGTGGATCGATTCATATGAGGCTGGAGTGTTTACTGAGTTTCAGGAGCAGCGTGCACCTGGTCATACGGTGGCAGGAAATAAAATCTATGGCAAAGGAATGCTCGATATTATACTTGATACAGAGTCTGCTCTTTCACAGCTTGATTTTTTAACTGATGCACAGGCTTCAGATAAAAAGGAAGAGTTGCAGGCTATGAAGATAGCCGCTCAGACAATAATCGATTTTGCCGCCAGATATGCCTATGAACTAGATCTGCTGGCAAATGATACAGCTGATGCGCATAGGAAAAATGAACTATCGACCTTGGCTAAGTTGTGTAGAAAGGTTCCGGCCCATAAACCTGATACTTTTTACGAGGCACTACAGTATTATTGGTTTGTTCATCTGGGTGTAATAACTGAGCTTAACCCTTGGGATAGTTTTAATCCCGGTAGGTTGGATCAGCATTTACTGCCTTTTTATCAGCAAGGCATAGCCGATGGCACATTAACTAAGGAGAAGGCCATAGAGTTGTTGCAATGCTTTTGGGTGAAATTCAACAATCACCCGGCGCCGTCCAAAGTTGGAGTTACAGCAAACGAAAGTAATACCTACACTGATTTTGCTCTGATAAATTTGGGTGGTTTAACTCCCGATGGAAATGATGCCGTAAATGAACTTTCCTTTATCATCCTCGATGTTATTGAGGAGATGCGTCTCCTCCAGCCTAGCTCCATGGTGCAAGTAAGCAAGTACAATCCTGATGATTTTATTCACAGAGCAATAACTATTACAAAAACAGGTTTTGGCCAGCCATCCATTTTTAACACCGATGCGATTATTCAGGAATTGCTAAATCAGGGCAAGAAACTGGTTGATGCAAGAAATGGAGGCGCCAGCGGTTGTGTTGAAACCGGAGCGTTCGGAACTGAGCGATACATCCTTACCGGCTACTTTAATCTTACTAAAATATTAGAGCTGACCTTGCACAATGGCTATGATCAGCGCACGCAAAAGCAAATTGGATTGCAAACTGGCTTAGTCGAAAGCTTTAAGACGTTTGAGGATTTGATGATCGCTTTCGAAAAACAAGTAAATCATTTTGTTGATATTAAAATAAAGGGCAACAACATAATTGAGCAGCTTTTTGCCAGGCATCTGCCCGCACCATTTTTGTCACTTATAATTGATGATTGTGTGGCGAATGGAACGGATTATAACTGTGGAGGTGCCAGATATAACACAAGCTATATTCAAGGTGTGGGCTTAGGTTCTGTTTGTGATAGTTTAACTGCATTGAAGCATCATGTTTACGATAAGGGAAATATCTCGCTAAGTGATTTTGTAAATGCGTTAGATGAGAATTTTGTAAACCACTCGGATTTTCGCTTTCGCTTGATTTATGATACGCCAAAGTATGGCAATGACAATGATGTGGCCGATCTGCACGCGGTAAGTGTATTTGAACTTTTTTATAAGGCGGTAAATAATCGTCCGACGACTCTTGGTGGCAGGTTTCGGATTAATATGTTGCCCACCACAAGCCACGTTTATTTTGGTAGTGTAATTGGCGCAACACCAGATGGACGTTTGGCCGGAGAACCTTTGTCTGAAGGTATTTCGCCTGTGCAAGGTAGAGACGTGAAAGGACCAACAGCTGTGCTGAAGTCGGCTTCAAAATTTGATCATTTAAAAACGGGCGGTACTTTATTGAATCAGAAATTTACACCAGACTTTTTTAATTCAGAAGAAAGTATTAGTAAACTGGGTTCATTGGTGCGCACCTATTTTAAAAGAATGGGGCATCATATTCAGTTTAATGTGGTTTCTGCAGCAACGCTTCGTGCAGCTCAAAAGCAACCACATAAATACCAGGATTTGATTGTTCGAGTGGCTGGTTATAGTGATTATTTCAATGATCTAGGCATGGACCTGCAAAACGAAATCATTGCCAGAACAGAACATAAAGATTATTAATTCTTTATTTGATCTCGACAAAACAAATCTTTATTTTCGCAGTTCTTAAAACGGATCGGTTTGCATTAGAATCGAAGTTATTTATTAATAAATGGATACCATGATTATTTGCTTGGCAATGAAATCATGAAGAAACATTATGGGAAAGTTGACCTGCAGGGAAGGATACAATGTTATGAGTAAAAAAAGCCTATTTTATATATTCGGAGCAATTGCAATTTTAGTAATCTCACAGATATTTATTTTATCTACCACAACAGACAAAGAGGAAAGCCCTTATCTGTACGACTTTAAAAAGAACTATTCTATTTATGCGGTTGATTTGCCGGATAAGATGAGTTTTGCCGGTGAAGATGTACCATTGAAGGAATTTGATGTGCGTGAATCGCTTGATCGTGAGATTTTAGTAAATACGTATTTTCAATCGCAGACATTATTGTTCCTTAAAAAAGCTCCACGCTTTTTACCTGTTGTTGAACCTATTCTTAAAGAGTTGGGCGTGCCAGAGGATTTCAAGTATTTACCATTTGTAGAGAGTGGATATGCCAATGTTACTTCGCCTGCAAAGGCAGTTGGGTATTGGCAGTTTCTAAAAGGTACAGCGCGCGATTATGGTTTAGAGGTAAACGATCAGATCGACGAGCGTTATCATCTGGAGAAATCGACTAGAGCTGCATGTGCTTTCTTAAAGGAATCGTACGAGAAATATGGGAGCTGGACATTAGCTGCTGCTAGTTATAACATGGGGCGCTCACGCTTATCAAAGGAGTTGGAGCGTCAAAAAGCGGATAACTATTACGATGTGTTGCTAAATTCGGAGACTGCTCGCTATGTATTTCGATTATTAGCCATCAAGCAAATTGTAGAAGCACCAGAACAGTACGGTTTTCATTATCGCGTGGAAGATTTGTACGAGTTAATACCAACCAAACAAGTTAGGGTGGACACGGCCGTAAGTCATTTTGCTGATTTTGCTGCTGAGTTCGGGATTAATTACAAAGAACTCAAGCATTTTAATCCATGGTTACGAAACCATTTTATGACCAATAAATCCAGAACGGTTTATTATATCAATATACCCCTCGAAGGTTATCGTAAAGTCGACCAGAAATAAGTATGCATACTAATTTGCTATGCTGCATGTTGGTGTACTTAGCTGGGTTGCCAATTGCCGACAGAATAAAATATGTTGTTTAGCAGGATGTGTTTTTTTAACAGTTTTTTCAGTTTTACTATATTGCCACTGTTAATTATTACTAACAATAAATAATCAGTTTATTATGAAAAAAGTATTATTCCCTATTTTAGCAGTAGCATTTGTTGTAGGTTTCAGTTCATGTAAAGATTGTAAAACTTGCGAATACACTTACGAAATTGAAGGTTTAGGATCACAGACTGTTGAAGTTGGTGAACTATGTGATGATGAGTTAGACGCAGTTGACGGAAAAACTGTAACTGAAAACATCGGTGGTATTGAATTCTCTGTAGAATACAAGTGTGAGTAATCATTACTCAAAAGAATATAAAATGAGAAGTCAATTTGACTTCTCATTTTTTTTGTGATAAACTTTAGTTGTTGGGAATAATAGTAGCTGTAAAGGTGCTACTGGCTCTGCCGGTATTTACATAACAACGGGCCTTCAAGGTAAACGACGAATCAGCTGCAATGGCTGTTTTGTAAATCTCCGAATCTTTATTCGGCTCGGATCCATCGCAGGTGTACCTAATTTGGGTAATGTTGGTAGGGTTAATAATTTGAATAGAATCTCCCATTGAAACCATCATGGCGTCTTGTAAACCCTCTGGATGAGGAATTCTGTAATTTGCCTCCATGGCAGTGTACCTTAAGAGTTGGCTGTTTAAGCGATGCTTAAAGTTTACGTAATCTTTAAGATGATTATTAGTCCAGCAAATTTCGCTTAACGCACTTAACCTGGGTAGCAGCATGTATTCAATATGTTCGTCTGTTGCAATGTATTCGGTCCACATGGTACCTTCTGCGCCAATAAAATATGGGTGATACATTTCCGGTATGGTATCGGGTGTAGGTTCGAAGGAATAGATTTTCTCAGTTGTAGTCCAGCAGTAGCGTTGTCCGAGTGGCTCCATGTCCTTATACTTAGGTTCCACATTTATTCCATCTAAATATAAATGGGAATACGGCGACATGATTACTTTATGTTTTTGTTTAGCCACTTCAACGCCGCCCTTTACTCCAAGCCACGATTCAAGAACCGCATTTGGAGCAATTCCTCCTTCCATAATTTCCGACCAGCCAATAATCGTTTTGCCTTTGCTGTTTATGTATTCTTCCATACGATGAATAAAATAGCTCTGTAGCTCAAATTCATCTTTAAGGCTTTCATCTTTTATGCGCTTCTGACATTTGTCGCATGCTTCCCAAACCGATTTTGGGCATTCGTCACCACCAATGTGAATGTATTCGGATGGAAATAGCTCGATGACTTCATCAATCACATCTTTTAAAAATGAAAACGTTTCATCGTTCCCTGCACAAAATACATCATCTTCCACACCCCATTTAGTTAACACTTCGTATGGTCCTCCTGTACATCCTAAATTAGGATAGGAGGCAAGTGCGGCTCTTGAGTGTCCCGGCATTTCAATCTCCGGAATTATTTGAATAAAACGATCAGCGGCATAGGCTACAATTTCTTTAATTTCTTCTTGTGAATAAAAACCTTCATGCGGAATTCCATCATAGCTGTTTTTTGATTCATCATAGTATTGCAAGCCTGAAACTGTTTCGCTACGCTTTGAGCCAATGGTAGTCAGTTTTGGATATTTCTTAATTTCGATGCGCCATCCCTGATCTTCTGTTAGGTGCCAGTGCAGCACATTCATTTTATGATAAGCCAGATAGTCTATGTACTTTTTAGTGAAGTCTACAGAAATAAAGTGTCGGCAAGGATCAAGATGCATGCCCCGGTATGGGTAGCGAGGCACATCTTTTATTGAAACGGAAGGAATGCTTATTTCGGCTGCAATCATTTTATTTCCAAACGCCGTTTCAGGCATGAGCTGCAAAAGGCTTTGCACTCCATAAAAAAGTCCATTGGCGGTGTTGGCCTTCAGCTCTATTCGTTCTGTATTAATTACTAATAAATAGCCTTCATCCGACAAGGATGAATCGGGGATTTCATGTATTAACAAATGAATACCTGCTGATGATTGTGTTAGATTGTTTTTCTTAAGGCTAATATTCACATAAGCGCTATCCAAACGATTTATTAGATAATTGACTACCCGTTCAGTTTCCGTATTTCTTTTATCAAAGTAAATGTTGTTAACTGGCTTTAATTGATAAACACCTTCGCCCGCTTCTATCTGCAGGGGCAATGGAATAATGGATAGTTGAGCTAAGTCGGTTGTTTCAAGTTCTGCTTTGCAGGCGCTAAATAGTACAATGCAAGCTAAAATAATGCTGGTATAGGGCTGTTTCATTGGTTGATTTGTTTCTGTAAAAATAAGGAAAGTCTGCTAATGGATGTCTCTTCGGTCGTAAGTTTTACAACGAAAATGTTCAGGCTCCATAGTTGATAATTATGACACTGGTGCGTTGTTGAAAAATGATAAACTTTAATCATTATCATTTGTTAGAAATGTCGTTCAAGAGCTGTAAATTTGCAGCTTGTTTTTTAAAAAAATGCGAGCGCTTGTGTCAGAAAATAAAGAAGATATATCAGAACTAATCGACTCTGAAGATGAAATAAAAGTGTTGGGCGCCCGCGTTCATAACTTACAGGATATTGATGTAACTATTCCTCGAAATAAATTAACTGTAATAACCGGTTTAAGCGGGAGTGGAAAGTCCAGTCTGGCGTTTGATACCATTTATGCAGAAGGGCAACGGCGTTACATTGAAACCTTTTCAGCCTACGCAAGACAATTCCTGGGTGGCATGGAGCGTCCTGACGTTGATAAAATTACCGGTTTGAGTCCGGTGATTTCAATAGAGCAAAAAACAACCAATAAAAATCCGAGATCAACAGTTGGCACCATCACCGAGATTTATGACTTTTTACGTTTGCTGTATGCCAGAGGAAGTAATGCATATTCCTACGAGACAGGCGAACAAATGGTGCGGTACAACGACGACCAGATTATTAACCTGATAACCGAAAAGTTTGCGGGTAAAGCAATTTATATATTAGCCCCAATGGTTAGAGGCCGAAAGGGGCATTACCGAGAGTTGTTTGAGCAAATCCTGAAAAGAGGTTTTTTGTCGGCAAGAATAAATGGAGAGATAAAAGAAATTAACCATGGCATGCGACTCGATCGCTATAAAACACACCATATTGAAGTTGTTATTGATAAGGTAATTGTTCGCGACGAGGATCGGAAACGATTGAAGGACTCTGTGCTGGTTGCCATGAAACAGGGCAAGGGCGTAACCATGATTGTTGAAAAGGAAAGCAATGAGGCAAAATACTTTAGTCGTTTGCTTATGTGCCCAACTACTGGCATATCTTACAATGAGCCTGCTCCACATTCGTTTTCGTTTAACTCACCGGCCGGTGCATGTCCAAGGTGTAATGGACTGGGAACGGTTAATGAGATTGATCTGGAGAAAATTATTCCGGATGATCGCTTGAGTATTAAAGAGGGTGGCTTAGCCCCGATGGGTAAATTTCGCAGTATGTTGGTGTTTTGGCAATTAGAGGCCATTGCCGATAAATACAAATTCTCCTTATCGGATCCGATTAGTGCCATTCCGGAAGATGCTATGAATGTGGTTCTTTATGGTTCCGACGAGGCCTTTAAGTTGCGTAATACGCCACTTGGGTCTTCCTCCAATTACTTTCTTCGTTTTGATGGTGTCATTAATTACATCTCAACTCAGGCTAAAAATAAAACAAACAATGGTCCTAAGAAATCCACTTGGTCCGATCAGTTTGTTACAACCATTACTTGCCCAAAGTGCAAGGGCGAACGCCTCAAGAAAGAGTCGCTTTATTTTAAAGTGGCTGATAAAAATATTGCACAGTTGGTGCGAATGGATATTGCCGAATTAACAGAGTGGTTTGCTAATGTAGAGGATCATCTCTCTTCAAAACAATTAAAAATTGCCCACGAGATTCTGAAAGAAATACGTGCGCGTTTGAGCTTTCTTGTTGATGTTGGTTTGGAATATCTCTCACTTGATAGAAGCTCCAGAACCCTTTCGGGTGGCGAAAGCCAGCGAATTAGATTGGCTACTCAAATTGGTTCTAAGTTGGTAAATGTTTTATACATTCTTGATGAACCAAGTATTGGTTTGCACCAGCGTGATAACCGCAGGTTGATTGAAGCCTTAAAACAGTTGCGCGATACGGGCAATTCTGTAATTGTTGTTGAGCATGATAAAGACATGATCCTTTCTGCCGATCATGTAATAGATATTGGACCGCATGCTGGTCGTCATGGAGGACATGTGGTTGCGGAGGGCAATGTGCAGAAAATCCTTAGTACACCTACGCTTACCACTAAGTACCTAACCAATGAAAAGCAAATTGAGATGCCCGAGGAGCGTAGGGCCGGAACAGGCGAATGTCTGACATTAAAAGGTGCAAATGGTAATAATCTAAAGAATGTTGATGTGTGTTTTCCATTGGGAAAGCTAATCTGTGTAACAGGTGTTTCAGGAAGTGGAAAGTCCACACTCGTGAATAATACGCTCCATCCAATCATCAGCCAGAAGTTTTACCGATCAAGCAAAGAGCCGCTGGCGTATGATTCACTGGATGGCTTAAAAAATATTGATAAGGTGATAGAAGTTGATCAATCACCGTTGGGCCGCACACCTCGATCAAATCCGGCCACGTATACCAAGCTGTTCGATGAGATTAGAAAGTTATACGAGATGTTGCCAGAATCCAAAATTAGAGGATACAAAGCCGGACGCTTCTCCTTTAATGTGAAAGGCGGTAGATGCGAAGGATGTAGTGGTGCAGGTTTGAAAACCATTGAGATGAATTTCTTACCCGACGTATATGTTCATTGTGATGAATGCAATGGTTTACGCTATAATCGAGAGACATTAGAAGTTCGGTATAAAGGACGGTCGGTTTCGGATGTATTGGACATGACCATTAATCAGGCACTGGAGTTTTTCGAGAGTATTCCTAAAATTAAACAGAAGCTTAAAACCCTGCAAGATGTTGGCGTTGGTTATTTAACACTTGGGCAACCCTCTACAACCCTTTCGGGTGGCGAGTCGCAGCGAATTAAGCTGGCAGCTGAGCTGGCTAAACGCGATACTGGTCAAACCTTGTACATCCTTGATGAACCTACAACTGGTTTGCATTTCGAAGATGTACGTGTACTCCTGGGAGTTCTAAATAAGCTTGTTGATAAAGGAAACACGGTGATTATCATTGAACATAATTTGGATGTGATTAAAGTTGCTGATCATGTAATTGACATCGGACGTGAAGGTGGGCGCGATGGAGGATATGTTGTTGCAACAGGTACGCCAGAGGAGTTAATGGAGGTCGAAGAAAGCTATACCGGAAAGTTTCTTAAAGAAGATATTAATGGAACAATGGTCTAATCAGGTCTTGCTCATTAGCACATACTTAGTCTTGTAAATTTGAATACCAGCTGGTTTAAACTGGAACTAGCGAATTCTCTATTAAATATTTACAGAAATCAATTTAAAATCAGAATAAAGAGTACTTTTGCCGCTCGCTTTTAGAAACAATATAAATAGCTAGATATGCAGGATATTAGAAATATCGCGATTATTGCCCACGTAGATCATGGTAAGACAACCATGGTGGATAAAATACTTCATCAGGTAAAGATGTTTCGCGACAACCAGGAGATAGAGGAGCTACTGCTAGATTCCAATGATTTGGAACGTGAACGCGGAATAACAATCTTGTCAAAAAACGTTTCCGTTAGATATAAAGATGTAAAGATCAATATTATTGATACACCTGGTCACTCTGATTTTGGTGGTGAGGTTGAGCGTGTGTTAAATATGGCCGATGGTGTTTTACTTTTGGTTGATGCCTTTGAAGGTCCGATGCCGCAAACTCGTTTTGTATTGCAAAAAGCGCTACAATTAGGATTAAAACCAATTGTTGTTATCAATAAAGTTGATAAGCCAAATTGTAATCCTGAGGATGTACACGAAATGGTTTTCGATTTGATGTTTAGTTTGGATGCCACGGAAGAGCAACTCAGTTTTCCTACCGTTTACGGTTCATCTAAAAATGGATGGATGTCTGACGACTGGAAAAATGAGACGACTGATATTAGCTATTTGCTGGATACCATTCTTGATTATGTAAAACCATATGAGCACAAAGAGGGAGCATTGCAAATGCAAATTAGCTCACTTGATTATTCTTCATATGTTGGAAGAATTGCTGTAGGCCGTGTTGTGCGTGGAAGCATTAAACCAGGTATGCAGGTTGTGGTAATGCAACGCGATGGTAGTGCTCTTAAATCAACCATTAAGGAACTGTATACCTTCGAAGGTTTGGGTAAGGAGAAAGTTAAACACGCAATTAGGTCAGGCGAGATTTGCGCCGTACTTGGGTTAGAAGCATTTGATATTGGCGATACAATTGCTGATGCGGAAAATCCGGAAGCACTTGCCAGAATTAGCGTTGACGAACCAACCATGAGCATGTTGTTTACAATTAACAATAGTCCATTCTTTGGTAAGGATGGCGAATATGTAACCAGCCGCCATTTGCGTGATAGATTGTACAAAGAAACCGAAAAGAACCTTGCTCTTAGAGTTGAGGATACCGAATCGCCGGACAAGTTATTAGTTTACGGTCGAGGCATTCTTCACTTATCAGTATTGGTTGAAACAATGCGTAGAGAAGGCTATGAATTCCAGTTGGGGCAGCCTCAGGTGCTCGAGAAAGAAGTTGATGGTGTTAGAATGGAGCCGGTTGAGCTACTTACTGTTCATGTGTTGGAAGATTTCTCAAGCCGCGTAATCGATCTTGTTACTCGTCGTAAGGGCGATATCATGAATATTGAGACCAAAGGCGATCGTACCATGTTGGAGTTTAGCATTCCATCCCGTGGAATGATTGGATTATCTAATCCTATTCTAACAGCAACTGAAGGAGAAGCTGTTGTTTCGCATCGTTTTAAAGCATATGAGCCTTGGAAGGGCGAAATTAATGTGCGAAGAAATGGCGCTCTTATTGCCATGGATACAGGAACAGCCATTACTTATTCAATTGATAAATTGCAAGATAGGGGTAAGTTTTTTATCAATCCGAATGAGGAGATTTACGCCGGACAAGTAATTGGTGAAAATACACGCCAGGATGATTTGATCATTAATGTTATTAAAACCAAAAAACTGTCGAACGTTCGTGCTTCAGGAACCGATGATAAAGCGACAATTGCTCCGGCAATTAAGCATTCACTGGAAGAAGCAATGGAATATATTGGCGATGATGAGTACATTGAGGTAACGCCAAAGTCTATTCGATTAAGAAAAATATTACTTGATGAGCATGACCGTAAGCGTGTTAGCAAATCAAAATAGAATAAAATTAAGGTACTTTAAAATAGCCTCTGACAACGATTTGTCAGGGGCTATTTTATTTTAATTCCCGCCTCATGTGTTTTTGCTAAAAATAAGCTGTAATTTGGCGAAACGCAGAACTATTAAAATCTAGATGCCATGAGCAACAGAAAAGACTTAAAGCTTGCCGTTCTTATTGATGCCGACAACATTCCGCATGCTAACATAAAAGGTATGTTGGATGAGATTGCAAAGCTTGGGATACCTACCATTAAAAGAATTTATGGCGACTGGACGAAACCAACGGTTTCCGGTTGGAAACCTGCACTGCTGTTTCATGCCATTACACCCATACAACAATACGGTTACACCACTGGTAAAAACGCAACCGACTCGGCCATGATTATTGATGCGATGGATATATTGCACAGTAATAAGGTTGATGGCTTTTGCCTGGTTTCAAGCGATAGCGATTTTACACGCTTAGCTATTAGGCTGCGTGAATCGGGGAATGTAGTTATAGGTATCGGCGAGAAGAAAACACCAAAGCCATTTATTGTTGCCTGCGATAAGTTCATTTACATTGAGATCATCAGTGGCAAGAATGCTGCAAAATCGGAAACAGAGCCTGTAAATAAATCGAGCGAGGAAGTAAGTACAGAGCTGGATATAATTGATAATAAATTCATACAGTTACTAAAAGCAACCATTGAAGATTTGTCTGATGATAATGGATGGGCCTCTTTAGCTGATGTGGGTGGTTTAATAAATAAGAAAAGGCCCGATTTTGATTCAAGAAACTATGGCTTCTCACGATTAACTCCGTTAATAAAATCACTGGATGAGCATTTTGAGGTCGATGAGCGCGAGGTGGAAAAATCGAAGGTGAAGCATATTTATGTGAAGGTGAAAAAGAAAAGGAGCAAACGTGCTCCAAAGGCTGGCGCTCCAAAGACCGCGAAACCTGTAGCATCAAAAGCTGTTAAAACTGCAGAGCCAAAGACACCCAAAGCTCCCGTGGTAAGAAGAGCAAAGACAAGTGGTGCTCCCAAGAGTAAAAAAATAACAGGACAAGTAAAAACAGCAGATAAGAAGACTAAGTAGTTGTTAGCTATGCTTTATGCCAATTGAGAAGTATCCTAAATTACAAGGACACTTGTAATCTTTAGCTTCGTTTTTTACATTTGAACATCAAATTAATGTGCTGCTAATTGGCACAAACTTGTAAGCTATTTACTAAACTCATCTATCATAAAGCTAAAGCTATGTCTAAACTAACTGCCGCTCTTGTTTTATTCTTTGTACTTGCCGCCGCTACTCTTCAAGCACAAGAGAACGGTTCTGTCTCAAATAGTTTTAATCATGCTATGGTAAGCGATTCCTTGTTTAATGCTGGTTACGCTTACGACCCCATGTTTTTAATAAAAGGAAAAGTTGCTGGCGCTAGCATCTCAAAAAATGGTGGACATCCGGGTGTTATGAATCAAATGGTCATACGCGGCTTGTCTTCTTATTTAATGAGTCAAAATCCAGTTTATGTTATTGATGGGGTTATTGGAATGGATCCTGATTTGATTTTTCCTGAGAATATCGAAAGCATTGAAGTATTAAAGGATATTGCTTCCACTGCAAAATATGGTAGTTATGGTGGCAACGGCATTGTGCTTATTACTACCAAGCAAACCCCATCGAAAAAGAAATTTCAATTGAGCTACAGTTCTGTTTTGTCTTTCGATAAAGTAGCTAATCGTTTGGATTTACTCTCTGCTCAGGAACTTCAATCGCTTGCAGATGAATACGGCTTGAACTTCGTTTCCGGCGGGGCTGATGTTGATTGGCAGGAAGCCATTATGCAAGACGCCATGGTGCATTCACATTCGTTAACGGCGGGTGGTAACCTAAAAACCTTTGCATATAGTGCTGGTGTTTCCTATAAAGAATATCCGGGCGTAGTAATGAATTCCAGTGGCAAAAAGCTTGGAGGTAATTTGCAGCTTTCAAAATCATACCTTAAGAATAAATTGAAATTCGACTTTATGGCCAACGCAAGCGAGAAATCAATTGACGGAATAGATGCACTTGACCAAAACCGTGTTTTTGAAGAGGCTTTTACCAGAAACCCAACTGATCCTATATATGAACTAGATGGCATCACCTATTATACAGAGCCACGTGATTTTCGATATATAAATCCTGTTGAATTACTTAATGAGATAAAACAGAAGGAGATTATAACACAAAACTTACTTTCCTTAAAATCAGAATATCAAATTAATAAACACTTTAAAATAAATATAGGTGCTAATTATCGAAGATATAAAGTGGGGCAGGATCTAACTGAACCACCAATTACTAATTATACTTATAGTTATCTTAGAACCAATAGCCAGCATTTAAACTCCTGGCTCGACTTGCAAGGTGAGATCAACTATTTTACAAAAATTAAGGAACATCATTCGTTAAATGCATCACTTTCATTTTTTAACAGCAGCTATACTTATGAAGGCATTAGTTCAAGTTTTCTTAATTCAGATGGTGATGCTCCAATCAATGGCATTATAGCAATGGGTGACTTATCTAAAAGTCAACGGAAATGGTCGAACAATACACAGCAAATTAGTACTGCTCTGGCCTACGATTTTAAGAAACGATATTTCTTAAATGCTTCGCTTACGCAGGATATGTTTTCTTATTCACTGATTGAGTTTGATGAGGTGGAAGCGGATAATAAAACAGAACAGCAGGAAGTTTTTCCATCCATAAGTGCCGAATGGGTAATTAGCAATGAGGCCTTTTTAAGCAATAATAAACTGCTTTCTCTTTTATCCCTGAAGGCTGGGTATGGTGAAGCCGGAAAGCAAAGTAATGTATATGGTGGTGTTGAAGATATTAAGTATGAGACTGCCAAGGAGCAAAACTATCAGTTTAAATTTGGTCTGCTGAAAAACCGTATCACTGGAACTTTAAACTATTATATCCGCGAATCGGATGACCTGCTCGCTTTAAATTATTTTCAGAATCCAGCTGCTCC
>JBFHES010000021.1:0-31689 GCA_041584015.1 Bacteroidales bacterium | reverse complement strand
GCTTCCGATACCAGCGAAGTTGAATTTCTGCCGGCGCCTAATCCTGTGGTAATTGGTGATAGCGTTGCCTGCTTTGGTGAGACGATAGAATTAAGTGTTTTAGGAGATTTTGATTTTTATCAATGGACCGGTCAGGTGCAAACAACGGGCAGTGCCATAGTGATTGGTGAAAGCGGAACTTATGTTGCAACTGTGTGGGAAAAGGGCTGCCCGGGAAGAGATACCCTTGATGTGCTTATTTATCCTGAAACGTCTATTGCGATTAGCGGACCCGATACTGCCTGTTTAGGCGATGAGGTTTACATTCATGCCAATGGCAATGTTCAATACTTTACATGGGGAGGCAATCCTTTTAATTTTACAGATTCGTTGCTTGTAAGCACTTCAGGTACGTATACGGCTATTGGCTTTGATTTCAATAATTGCCATTCAAGTGCTGATTATACAATTACATTTAAACTACGTCCTGAAATTTCATTAGCGCCAGTATATAATTTATGTGTGGGTGATACGGTGATACTAGAACCCGGCAAGGCTGATACGTATGTCTGGAATAACGATTCTTCAGGCTCAACATTGACTGTGCTCGAAACAGGTTTGTATAAAGTAACTTGCAGCAATGGTGCTTGTGCTTCTAAGGCTGATGTGTTTATCCAGTTTTACAATAAGCCTGGTGTCGACTTCGATTATGAAGTGGTATTAAATGAGGTGCAGTTCTTTAACTACTCGTCGCAGGTGGCGCATTACAACTGGAATTTTGGTACCGATAGCAGTGCTTTCTATGAGCCTTTTTATACTTATGATGCCATTGGAAACTACAAAGTAAGTTTAACGGCAACCAATTCTTGTGGAGCAAGTGAACTCACAAAAACGATTGAGATTAAAGATGTGTTTGATGATATCCACTTACACGCCTTAGATGTTTATCCAAACCCGGGTAATGGATTGTTTACGGTAAGTATTGTAGTTACAGTTGAGTTGGTATTGGACTTTGTCATTCATAATTCTTTGGGCTTTGAACTTGTACAATCGGAGCCGCTTTTCTTAACACCGGGAGAGAATCACTTTAGCTATGATTATTCGTTTTTACCACCGGGTGTTTATCATTTGGTATGGTCTAACGGGCAAACTATTCTGGAGCGCACTTTGGTTATTGCTGATTAAGTCGCAACATAATTATCGTTAATACAGAATTTGTACTTTTGTTGTCTCAGATTAATGAATGTATTTAAAGCTGTGTATTGCTTTAAATCTTAAATAAAATACTCGATATGTCAGTACTGGTAAATTTTGCAATGTTCCCTACAGATAAGGGCGACAGTGTAAGTGAGTTTGTAAGTCAGGTTATTAAAATGATCTCTGAATGTGGTTTTGCCTATAAGCTAAACTCAATGGGAACCGTTGTGGAAACCGATACAATGGATGAGGCCCTGGAGATTATTTCTAAAGCATACAAAGTGCTGGAGCCATTTTCAAAGCGGGTTTATTGTACAGCTACATTCGATATCCAAAAGGCAAAAGCAAATAGGCTAAGTGGAAAGATTGCATCTATTGAAGAGAAAATAGGTAAGGTGGAAAGCTAGTTCTATTATTCGCTCAGTTGCCACGAAACGCCGCCTTGATTATCAATTTGTAGTAATCCATTTTCAATCTGGTAATACAATCGAATAAGGTTTTCAATGGTATCGGTAGATGAACTATCTAACTGAGCTTCGTAAACTGCTTTGTACCATTTTTCATTCACTTCAATACTGTCATGGAAAATAACCTCACCGGAAGTTCCAACGTTTAAGGATGAATCCATATCGTCCTGGAATAGTTGCTGGTCGAGGATGTTTAGTACACCCGTAAAATATCCATCATCAGTTGTAAAAATATAAATGTCGCCAGCATAATCCAGGTAAGATTGCAGCGAATCTGTTTCATATATTTTCAGACCTTTTTCGGCGGTACAAGGCTGTGCAGTGTTACCACAAATTTCTTCGTCAGCTCTTAATTCTTCTTCGCCTAGTACGAAAAATTTAGCTAAAGCGGTGTCGTTATTTGGGGTGAAATAAAGTTGCTCGTTTGCATCGTAGGGCAGCCAGTCAACGGCTTCCTGCGAAAGTTCGTGATTGCAGGTTTTACAGTCAATACAGCCAGTTGCCATGGTGGCAAAAACAAGTAAGCTTATTAGTTTATTAAAACGTAATTTATTTTGTTTGGTAATTATCATTGCAAATTATTTAAAAGGGAGAACGGCCATCTTCGTCGATTAATTGTCACACTTTGATAGGTGCTGAGTTTGGCTCCAAATTGTTTGTATACATCGTTGGAGCCATTAAAGTCGAGCGACATGTTTCGTTCACAATGGTTTCTTATGAAATTATCAATTAGAAAATGCTGAGCGCCGTTATCCATTCCGTAGGATAGGCTAGTCATAGAAATGAGCGTGCTGCGTTTTAATGCAGTAATAAAAAATGCAGCGGCAACAAGAGAATTATGAGCAGAGTAAACACCTATTATTTTGCCCAGTCTGTATTTTGTCGAAACAGCAATAAGTTTTCTTAGAATGTCGTATTCGTTTAATGTGCTGCCGGTTTCCTTTTGTCGCATCCGGATAAGTGAAAGGAATTCATGATTGTTGACACCCTCCAGTATTGTGAGCTGCTCCTTATGGGCAGTTCGCAGATGTTCACTTGTTTCATCTGAATATGCTGCTGCAATTTTTTCATAGGGTTGAATTAAATCAAGCAACATATTTTCATTTTCCTTAAGGTATATGCCTTTTGTGCTATTTATCTTATTATGGTTATTTAAGCCAATGGTGCCAGATGTATAGTTAGCAGGAATGGCCTTGATAAATGCATCAACTTTATTGGCATGCAGATGCTCGTTGGAGAAAATGCCAAGCTGATTGGCAAAATTTGGGACAAATACTTTTTTCGATCCCCAGGATTTAATTTCGGGCAGTGGCATCACGCTTTTGTAATCGGCTTCCACCAAAGCACTCCAGTTATCGCAAATGATATTTAAATACCACGAGAATCCATTAATGTTTCCATTAACCGCTTGCTTAATGCAATGATCCCATTTGTATAGGTCGATTTCGTCGTATTTTAAATATTTCAAATCCACATCGAAAGATAGAGCAAATTTTAAAATATCTACATAAATTGCAAGAATGAAAATCGTAGGATTAATTGGCAGATCGTTGCAACATTCTTTTTCGAAAAGTTACTTTGAGGAGAAGTTTCAACGTGAAAGAATCGCAGATTCGTACCAGTTCAAAAACTTTGAACTGGCCGATATAGCGCAAATAAAAGATGTGATTGCTGCAAACCCATTGCTTATTGGTTTTAATGTAACCATTCCGTACAAAGAACAAATCATTCCTTTTTTAGATGCATTGGATTCGGAAGCGAAAGCAGTGGGTGCTGTTAATACCGTTCAGGTTGTCAGGAGTGCTGCGGGAGTTAAGCTACGAGGATTCAATACCGATGTATTTGGTTTTGAGCAAATGCTTCTTGATAGCTTAAACGGATCCTGTAAAAAGGCCTTAATTCTCGGCACAGGTGGAGCTTCCAAGGCAGTTGCCTTTGTGCTTGAGAAGCTGGGTATTCCTTTCTTATTTGTTAGCCGGGCTGCCCAAAGTCAGGATTTATCATATACTCAACTAACTGCTTACCATATAAAAAAACATCAGTTGATTATTAACACCACCCCAATTGGCATGTTTCCGAATATAAATGATATGCCCGATTTGCCATATCAGTTTATAGATCATCGACATTTACTAATCGACTTAATTTATAATCCGACAAAAACCATGTTTCTTGAGCAAGGGGAGAACGCCGGAGCAACAATTTGCAATGGACAAAATATGTTAGAAATCCAGGCCGAAAAGTCGTGGGAGCTATATCATCAATAGGATCAAAAAACTCGACTTAATATTGGCTCTGTTCGGCGTAGCGTCTCGCTAAGTCGAAGTATCCGCGGCCTCCGGCCGCATTAAATAATATAAAATTGTTCTTTAGATTATAATCGGGCCGGAGGCCTAATAAGCAGCGGCATAGCGAGGACGCATTGCCGAACAGGTGAAGTCAAGCAAAACTGTTAATTATTCAATAACAACATTTACCCGGGATTTGATCCCGGGTATTTTTATTATTTTTAATATCTAAATTTAATCCAATCACAATGAAAAAGTCAATACTGATATCAATTCCTTTTTTTCTTTCATTGTTTTCATTTGCTCAAATTCAGTTTGAACAAAATACTATTACGGAACAATTATTTCGTTATGCTTATGATGTTTGTGCTTTTGATATGGACATGGACAGCGATTTGGATTTATTGATAGCCGATAGTTGGAATGACCGTATAATTTGGTATGAAAATATGGGGAATGGAAACTTTCAATCGTTACATGTATTAATCGAAAATCTAAATTCTACGCAACAAATTAAAGCATGTGATTTTGATGGTGATGGGTACCTTGATTTTGTCACTACTTTAGGATATAGTATTTTATGGTTTAGGAATAATGGAAATGGGACATTTACACAACATAATGTTGACACAGCAATCAATGTATCAACATCTATTCATTGTTCTGACCTGGATAATGATAATGATATGGATGTTGTATCCAATGCAGCATATGGAAATGAAATTGTTTTTTATTTAAATGATGGCTTTGGAAATTTCGGAGTAAAGCAAGTTATTTCAACAGCTGTAGATATTCCAGCCGGTGTTTTTGCTGCAGATTTGGACGAGGATGAATTAAAGGATGTGATTTCAGTTTCAATATTTGACCACAAGATTGCTTGGTATAAGAATTTGGGTAATGGTGTATTTGGTTCTCAGGTTATTATTTCTCAACAAGTTTTTACTCCTGTTAGTGTTTCTGTTGCTGACCTTAATGGTGATGGTGATGAGGATATAATTGTTGGGGCTGATTATTCTGGCACTAGTAATGGTAAAGTAGTCTGGTTCGAAAATGATGGTTTGGGTTCTTTTGGTACTCAGCATACACTAATATCAAATTTTCTGCCTTATAAGCTAACTGCAATAGATATAGATGATGATGGAGATAATGATATAATTACATCAGCTGAAATATTTATGAATATAGGATCAGGAAATTTCAATGCTCCTGTCTTGATTGACAGTATTGGTTGGCGTACAGCTTGTGCTGATTTTGATAATGACAATGATATTGACATTGCTTGCATCTTTAATTCTTGCAATTTGGCTTGGTATGCAAACGATGGAGTTGGGAATTTTGGTGACCGAAACTTGGTTGTCGATGGTATTAAAAGTCCAACTAAAATCGTTTATGCCGATATGGATGGTGACAGCCTGAACGATGTAGTTGTCGGGTCGAATGATAAATATATAAATGTTTGTTGGTTCAAAAACCTTGGTAGTGGTGACTATACGAAGGCAGATACAATTTGTCATGGCTATCAATATATACGGGAGCTCGATATAGTTGATATGGATGGTGATGGGATTCCAGATCTTTTTAGTCGGTATTCAGATGATACTTCGATTAAAATTGGGTGGATGAAACAGGATAGCGTTGGCGAATTTAGTCCAATGCAGCTGATTAGAGACTCTGCAATAGGTGTTACGCATCTTTCAGATTTAGATTTGGATGGAGATATGGATATTTTGTTTGGACCTTTTGAGAATAACAACACAAGCAATCCGGCTCTGCTGTCAATATTGGAAAATGATGGTAATGGCAATTTTGGCAATGAACTCGTGTTGCGCCAAGGCTTAACATCACCAGCACAAATTGAAACGCACGATTTTAATAACGATGGGGCTTTGGATATTTTGTATGCCGATAACAGGATAACCATTGGAATTAACCAGGGTAGTTTAAATAATTTTTATTACAGTTTTGCAGGGTCACAAACTTATGGTACAGATGTATTTAAGGTTGCCGATATGGATGGAGATAACGACCTTGACATTGTTTATGCTTGCACGTACAATCCATCTTTGGGAGATCATCTGGGGTGGCTCAAAAATGATGGTACTGGAACATTTACCACAATCCCTTTATCCTATACCGCAAGTTATACAAAAAAAATAGTACTGAAGGATATAGATTTGGATGGTGACATTGATATTATTGGAGGACGAGCTTCGCAAAACAACTCCATGTATTGGTTTGAAAATGATGGAACAGGAAGTTTCATTCCCGGACAGAATGGGCTAATTAATCTAATAACCGATTCAATTTCTGTGCAAGCCATAGTTGTGGATGACATGGATTATGATGGGGACAATGATGTGCTATACACTGGTGGGAATATGGGGCTCATTGGCTGGTTCGAAAACGTGGGTAAGCATAGCAACGATTCAGCCAGTTCATGTGCAAATGTACCTTATCAATTGGGCAATCAAATATTAACAAGCCCTGGTACTTACATTGATTCTTTACAAACAGTCTTTGGACTTGATAGTATTGTAGAACTTGAATTTAGTCACATTCCTATTCCTTAGGTAGAGCTTGATCCATTCTTTGCCGATACTGTTTGCATTCAGGATGAATTTCTAATGGTTCCGAACACCTACCCCGCTGGAGGTACATTCTCCGATACAAGTATTCAAAATAATCTAATTGATTTATACGCTACAGGAGCAGGCATGTACGAATTAATTTATGCATACACCGATACAGCAACAGGTTGCGCTAATACCGATACCAGTGCCATTGATATTGTAGTCTGCTTGCTAATTGAACAAGTGGGCGAGGAGTTGGCAATAAATGTTTATCCGAACCCAAGCGCCGGTGTTTTGAATATAGAAATCGAATCAAATTCTTTAAAAGGTACCAGTATTGTATTGTATGATGCTTCCGGTAGAACTTTGAATAAGATGGCTATTTTTGATAAGCACTCTACCATTGATTTGTCATTGTATAATGCTGGCGTCTATTATTTAAGAATTGAATGGGAATTTGGATCCGAAGTTAGGAAGGTAGTACTGAAGTAAGTTCCTTTTTTACAAAAACATAAAAACGGAATTTACCTATACGAAGTTAGAATAAACCAAGAACAATTAGCAAAAGGGAAAATTGTGATAACTAAATAGTGGCAATAATTAGCTGCAATATTTTTATTCCATTGCCATTGTAACAATCGTGTGCTTCTTGTAATTTTACAAGAAGCACACCTTAAAATATTAGTACATATTTATTTATTAACTTTAAACGCGATGCACAACTCAAAAGTCTAACTATGAAAAATATCTTGAAATTATTTCTAGTCGTCTTCTGTATTCTACCCGGAATATTATTGGCTCAATCCTATTCTCTTGATACCACATTTGTACCGGAGTACGATTTTTACGACTATCCCTTACCTCAAACCGTATACCTTATCGCAGAACATGAAAATGGTAGTGTGTTTGTTCATGGCGCCATATCGAACCAAAGCAATAATTTGGGTGACTGTGCACATATGCATGAGGATGGTTCCATTTATCCTGAATTTGATATTTCTTTAGGTGCATTTAGGTCGCATTTATTTTTAACCAAAGGTGACACACTTATTACAAGTAGAAGTATTCTGAGAAAATTTGACATGAATGCTAATTGCCTGAACTGGGATTGGGGTACAAACAAATTTGCCGACATTGAACATGATTGGTACGAAGGAATGCATTTATTTGATGATGGCTCTATACTTGCTGTGGGTACATTTGATTTATATAACGATCCAACAGTATACGATCTGATTCGGCAGAAGCCAGACGGACATTTAGATACATCATTTTACATAGATCCAATAGACCAATCGTTACAGGAATTTCTTAATGGAGTTCTTAAATATGATGAAAACAGATTTTTAGGATATGGTAAATTTACGAAATGGTTCAATTATCCCATAAAACGAGTTTGCAGGTTTTACAATGATGGTTCCATCGATAGCAGTTTTTACAGTGTATTTGACTGGGGTGATACAAGAGCGACATACGTACAACCAGATGGAAAGATTATCATTACCGGTCAATTTTACTTAGAGGGAGACACTAGCTTTCATACACTAATGCGACTAAACCCTGATGGGAGTCTCGATTCTACTTTTAATAATTTTAATAATGTAAATATTAATGATTATAGCCATTGGGTTCGAACAATTTGTCCTCTGCCCGATGGTGGTTATCTAATTGGCGGTTTCTTCAATAGCTACCAGGGCCACCACAGAGGTAATATTGCAAAAATTGATAAGAATGGTTACCTGGATACCGCAATTTTCAGTGGACTCGGATTTGATACCATGCTTGTCGGGTATAATCACCCTTATCCTTATCCGGGCGTACACCAAATAGTGGCTGCTCAAAATAACAAATACTATATTGGTGGTGGCTTTAGCAGTTTTAATGGCCAGGCTGTACCACCCTTTGTAAGGTTGTTAGGAGATCTGGAAAGCTCAATTACAGAACCGGAAAAGCACACGCTACAAGTTTATCCAAATCCGGCAAACAATAGTATTAACATTAGTGCAAACAGTATAATCAACGAAATATGTATTTATACCCAAATAGGCCAGTTGATTAGCGTTCAAAACAATCGAACAAAAAATACATATATTAATGTGTCAGGTTTTGCACCGGGTAATTATTTCATTCGAGCAATGAGTAAGAACGAAGTGCTTGTGAGCAAATTTGTTATTGTAAGGTGATTATTTACTCAACAGTTGTATTTATATCTGTATAATAAATACACCAATAATACGCTTTGATAGATGGGTAAAGCAATCCCGTTTTTTTGAAAAGCCCGCGATCCAGTCGCGGGCTTTTCAATCTTTAACCACGCTAGGTCTCAATTTAATAAAGGCAGCCTTTATGCCTTATTAGGTCTCGGAAAAGGCCGATTTTCTTATTTAGAATCACTCTAATTAGATATAGGTTCTCAGCTCTTGTTTATCAGCCCGATACCACTGGAAACCTGATGTTAAACATGCAATAAGATTACCTCAAAATACTTACATTTGCGGATAAATATTGAGTTCTAATAAATTAAAATCTTCATAATATGGCAAAGGTAAAAGGAGCCATCGTAATCGATACAGAAAAATGCAAAGGTTGTGTAGTTTGTGTTGATGCGTGCCCGACTCAGGTTATTGATATGTCAAATGATGTAAATGGGAAAGGATATAATTTTGCATATCCAAAAAATCATGACGACTGCACAGGTTGTATGAATTGTGCAATTGTTTGTCCTGATGGTGTAATTACTGTTTACAGAGCTAAGGTTGAGGCCTAGCGATTATGTCAAATTAAGAAAAAATAAAGATAATGGCTAAGGAATTAAAATTAATGAAAGGTAATGAGGCTATTGCCGAAGCTGCTATTCGTGCAGGAGCCGATGCCTATTTTGGGTACCCAATTACTCCTCAATCTGAGGTGATTGAATACCTTATGGCCGAGAAGCCTCATGAACGCACCGGTAAGGTGGTTTTGCAGGCGGAAAGCGAAGTGGCTGCAATTAACATGGTTTATGGTGCTGCCGGTGCTGGTAAAATGGTTTGGACTTCTTCATCAAGCCCGGGTATTAGTCTTAAGCAAGAAGGTATTTCTTATATGGCTGGTGCAGAGTTACCATGTGTTATATTAAACGTAGTTAGGGGAGGACCCGGACTAGGTACCATTCAACCTTCACAAGCTGATTATTTTCAGTCGGTAAAAGGTGGCGGACATGGCGATTATAAACTGATTGTACTTGCACCTGCAAGTGTTCAGGAAATGGCCGACCATGCAGGTGAAGCTTTTAAATTAGCGTTTAAATATCGTACACCTGTTCTTATTTTATCTGATGGTGTTATTGGCCAGATGATGGAAAAAGTTTGGTTAGAAGAGCAAACTCCACGCTTAAGCGATGCTGAGGTTGCTGAGAAATGTCCATGGGCTACTATGGGTAAACCAAAGAACAGAGAAAGAAATATTATCACCTCTTTAGCACTTCAGTCTCACGAGATGGAAGCGCACAATATTGAACTTCAGAAGAAGTACAAATTGATTGAAGAGAATGAAGTACAATATGAGCAGTTTGATTGTGAAGATGCAGAATATGCATTTATCGCATACGGATCAAGTGCTCGTATTTGTCAAAAAGCTGTTCAGATTGCTCGTGCAAAAGGTATTAAAGTTGGACTACTTCGTCCGATTACTTTATTCCCATTCCCAAAAGAGATTATTGGCGAAATGACATCTAAAGTGAAAGGTATTCTTTCAGTTGAGATGAGTTCAGGACAAATGGTTGAAGATGTTCGTCTGGCTGTTAACGGTCGCGTAAAAGTTGAGCACTTTGGTCGCTTTGGTGGTATTATTCCAACACCCGATGAGGTTGTTGAAGCATTAGAACAAAAAATTATTGGAGGATAATCGATGGATATCAAAGAAATTATCAAACCGGAAAATTTAGTTTATAAGAAAACTGAAAACATGACCGACACTCCATTGAGTTATTGTCCTGGTTGTGGTCATGGTACAGCGCACCGCCTTACCATGGAAGTGTTAGAAGAAATGGGTATTACCGAAGAAACCGTTGGTGTTGCACCTGTAGGTTGTTCTGTATTAGCATACGATTTTATGAATATTGATATGCAGCAAGCTGCACACGGACGTGCTCCGGCAGTTGCTACAGGTATCAAGCGTTGTTATCCTGAAAAGTTTGTATTCACCTATCAGGGTGATGGTGACCTTGCAGCTATTGGTACTGCAGAAACTATTCATGCATGTAATCGTGGCGAAAACATTACTATCATTTTCGTGAACAATGGAATTTATGGTATGACTGGTGGACAGATGGCTCCAACCACATTACCAGGAATGCGCTCTTCTACCTCACCTTATGGTCGTGATGTTGAGACAATGGGAAATCCATTAAAAATGACCGAGTTGGTAGCACAGTTACCGGGTGTGTCGTTTGTAACCCGTGAGGCAGTTCATACGCCACGCCACGTACGTAAAGCTAAGAAAGCTATTCGTAAGGCATTTGAATTACAGAAAGAGAACAAAGGAACCACATTCGTGGAGATTGTTTCGAACTGTAACTCTGGCTGGAAAATGACTCCGGTACAGTCTAATAAGTGGATGGAAGAGAATATGTTCCCATTTTATCCATTGGGCGTTATTAAAACTCCTGAGGAGTAGATTTTTGTTGAATTAAAAATTTCAAAGAAATGACTGAAGAAATTATCATAGCCGGATTTGGTGGACAAGGTGTTCTCTCAATGGGTAAAATTCTTGCTTACTCAGGTATTATGCAAGATCAGGAAGTAAGCTGGATGCCATCATACGGTCCTGAGATGAGAGGTGGAACTGCAAACGTAACTGTAATTGTTAGCGACGAAAGAATTAGCTCACCTGTATTGAACAAGTTCGATACTGCGATTATCTTGAATCAGCAATCAATGGATAAGTTTGAAGAAGCGGTAAAACCTGGTGGAACATTGTTATACGATCCAAACGGTATTAGCAAGCACCCAACTCGTAAAGACATTAATATTTTCCAGGTAGAAGCTGCTAAGAAATCTTCTGAAATGGGAAATACAAAGATTTTTAACATGGTTGTTTTAGGTGGATACTTAAAAGTTAGACCAATTGTTAAGATTGAAAATGTAATTGCCGGTTTGAAGAAATCATTGCCAGCACGTTACCACAAATTAATTCCATTGAACGAAGAAGCAATCAACAACGGAATGGAGATTGTAACTGAGTACAAATAGACTATTCAACTCTTATTATAGAAAGGACCTGCTTACGAGCGGGTCTTTTCGTTTATAGGCTTTTTATCGGACCCTGCCGCCAGGCGGCGTATCTTTTCTATTGGTAATTTTATAATCAGTTAATAATAAATTGATGTAAAACGTTTGTTCAGTTTTGCATTTGCACCAACACTGCTTTTCTGGCTGAAGGCCAGGTTTAATTCAACCCAAGGCAGCGCCTTGGGAATGATCGGCACAATCAATAGCGCCCTGAAAGGGCAGCTTAAATGTTAATCTATAAAAAGATATTTCTCATCATATTCAATTTCATATTCTTTTAGGAATAACAAGTATTCTTCTTTAAAAGTTAATTTAGCATGATGTTCTTTCTGTTTCCGAATGTAAGCTTTTGTTTTCTCTTGAAGCGAGGAGCTAACCGAGAAACCTCCATATCCGCCTTGCCATGAGAAATTGTCGTATTGTTCGCCTTTTGTTTTAATCCACCTACTACTATTTTTCTTAATTATCTCAACTAATTTGGCGAGAGCAATGTTCTTTGACATTACACATAAAATATGTAGATGATCCTCAACTCCATTGATTAGGATTGGTATTGATTTATTAGACTTGATTATTGAGCCAATATAAGCATAGAGTTCATTTTCTTCCGAAGGTCTAATAAAGCATTCGTGATTTTTTATTCTGAAGATAATGTGAACATATAATTTCGTTAGAGATTGTGCCATATTATAATTTTTAAGTTGCCCCTTCAGGGCGCAAACTCGTTTTTGATATTATCCCAAGGCGTTGCCTTGGGCTGAATTAAGATGCCACTTCGTGGCGTTAAATGTAGTCTCTAAATTAAAGATAAGAATCAAAATATATAGTATTTGGTCTGCAATATTCTTAAAATCATTAATAAAGTAAAATGTTTTTCGAATTTAAAAAGATGGTGAATTGGTTAGCCGTTAATAATGATGATTTTCTATTTCAATGTATTATATACTTGAAATTTTCAAATATTTTAAATCTGATTAAATTTAGGAAACTACTTTATATAGAGTGATTAACTTTTCTGGCTGAAGGCCAGGTTTAATTCAACCCAAGGCAGCGCCTTGGGGATAATCTGCACAATCAATAGCGCCCTGAAAGGGCAGCTTAAATGTTCATTATATTATTGATGCATTTGATGTGAGAATTATTCCTGTCGATGTTCATATCTAATAGAGATACTGCTAACTAATCTTCAATTTATTTATCTTTGAGCAAACTCTATTCTAATGACTAACAAACACCAGTTTTCGATTAATGCTTTAGCTTGCGTTTTATTATTGTGTTGTTTCGGCTCAACCATAAATGCACAAGTTACCATCCCAGCTGATTCACTAAAGAAACATGTTTACTTCTTAGCCAGTGATTCGCTGGAAGGGCGCGGACTGTCCACAGAATCTGGAATGATAGCAGCTAATTATATTGCCGGTTATTTTCAACAATTAGGTGTGCTTCCCGTTGGTGAGCAATACCTGCATAAATTCTATAGCAGAATGGGCTCGACCATGCTTACAGGGCATAACGTGGTTGGCATTATTGAAGGAGCCGACCCGAAGCTCCGAGATGAATATATTGTACTAGGTGCACACTTCGATCATATTTCATGGATGTTACATGAAGGAGAGAAAGTTGTGTTTAACGGAGCAGATGACAATGCTACAGGAACCGCCACCTTATTGGAATTGGCAAGGGCCATAATGCAAAACAAAGACAAGCTGAAACGAAGTATTGTGTTTGTAGCCTTTGATGGAGAAGAGAGCGGTTTATTGGGCTCACGGGAATTTGTTAAACAAAACACCATCCCAATCGATAATATAAAATTGATGATGAGCATTGATATGGTTGGGCGATATGTGGAAAGCAAATCGTTAATAATGGGTGCCATGGGAACTCTAGAGGGTGGTGAAACGGTACTTTACGAACTTGCCGACAAACATCACATTAAAATAAAGAAAACCGGCACGGAGGTGTCCAATCGAACAGATTCTAAACCTTTTGGTGATGCAGGCATTCCGGCCCTAAACGTAACTTCCGGTATTGTTGGTCCCTATCACAAACCTGAAGACGATAGAGAGACCATTGATTACGAGGGCATGGAACAAATTGCAGGACTGCTATATGATCTGACAATGAACTTATCAGAAAAGGATGAACTTGGACCAACTATCGCTTTCACAAAATTAGCAGAGTCAAATGGTCTATCATTCTTTCGCTACGGATTAAAAGCTGGTGTAGGAAGAAGTTATCATAGCTATCCGGACGAATTCTTTAATGGGAAACGAAAGTTTACCTATGAGTTTGGTTTATTTACAAAGTTTAGATTTACGAAACGGATAAGTTTACAACCAGAGTTGCTATACTCAAGTACAGCGAGCAAAACCGAAATTGGTAATTTTAGATTGCACAGTGTGAAAGTGCCTGCAAAATTTGTAATTAGTCAAATGTTAGATCAGCAAATTAATCAAAGTATTTTCATCAGCGTCGGAGCTTACTACGCTTATCACTTTTACGGAACTGAGTATCACAATTCCATAGATTTCAACACTAATTACCAACAAACGGAAATGGGGATCACCTATGGTTTTGGTTTTGAAGTACCACCAATAACCGTAAGCATGAACTTCAATAGAAGTTTAAATAGTGTAGCGAAAATTGATGGAGCGCCGGAGTTCAACACAATTGCCAATTATTTTACGGTGGGCTACTTTTTCTAGGAGTTTAAATTAAACTAAGCCTTTACGAGTAGAGCCTTGCGTTAATAGGAATTGATGCTTGTGGTCTGGAATGAGTTGTCTTGCAGATTTCCATCAAATTTTATATTTTTAAATCCTATCAAAACAACTAAACAGTAACTATTTAACAAAAGGCATTATGATTATTGGACTCGCAACCATTAAACCTTACAAAAAGGTTAACGAACAGTTTATAGGCACTCAGTTTGTAATTTTAGGAATTCCCTTAATCCCAATTCAGAGCTTTTTCTTTGTTGATGGCTTTGGTAACAGAGGTTTGGAAATGGGGATGTTTACAAATCATGTAATTAAGATTTATGCCGGAGTCGTAGCATTCATTGGCTCTATATTGCTAGCCATTCCGGATGTTACCGATTTGGATCTTGCACTCAGACTCCTTTTAATTGTTTTATTAGTAGGAGGAGCAATTTTATTGATGCTCAAATTTGATAGAATGGATGATGCCGAAAAGGAGATGCGTACACTCATTGGCGATATTGTAGGTATTAATGCGTTACCGGAATATCTGGAATATGATGCATTGATTACAGTGAGGAATAAATTTATTATTACGCTGCAAGGGATGCTAGGCACGAAGGAATACTGGGCAGATATTGTAAAGGCAGGTTCGTTTGATGATAAGGTAGTTCCGCTAATGTTCGTAATTGCTAAATATGAAAATCAGATTAAGCCGAATATTCAGAACAGAAAATTAATGGAGGAACTGTATAAACGAACACTAGAACTTAGGAAAGCTGCCTAAATTCTAGTGTTTGTTTTGTTATTCAGCATTTACAAATTCATATTTTTCGAGCATGAGCTTTTGCTCATCTTCCCATGAGAATTTTTTATGATGCTCATCCTGCTTATTGATGTAATCTTTTAGCCCTTGCATTTGCGATTGACTCACCGAAAGGGCAAAATAATCATCGCTCCATTCGAAGGTGTTCGGTAATACTTTCATCATGTTTATCCAATTGGCACTTTCATCTTTTAGTAATTGCAATACCTCGCTTGCCGATTGAATGCTGCCTAAATTAATAAGTGCATGAATATGGTCTTGTTGAATATTGAATGCATCCATATGAATGCCGTTCTCGGTGGCAAAATTATTCATGTGCTTTAGCAAAAGACCACGAACCGTATACGGGATGGTAACATCCTCCTCCTTACTCGCCCAAACACAATGGAGCCAAATTCGAATATGTGACATAGTATTTAATGATGTGTTAAATTAATACTGTTCAATAGCTGGTATATGATGCTGAATGTATAAAATCGACTATGGATTCTCCCAAATCTCTAATGCTGAACTACCATAATTTTCGTCAACCAAAATGCCCACTTCATTATCCAGATCGTCTGTTAGGTTTGTTGGTGATGTGGTGTTGCTTCGTAAATAGTAAATCCAGTTTTTGGTTTGCATTTCTCCCAGTACGTTCGAATGTAATAATTGATAATCCTGATCGGCAAAGCTATTATTATAGAATAGGAATTTCTGATTCATTTTTCCATTCAGCTCGTTGTACTGCCATATCTGGAAAGGATAAGTCTCAGGTTCGTGCTTACGTTCGCGCATGATATTCGGCGCACCATACTGCAGATAGATACGGCCTCTGTCGGTAGCATATCCTTTGGTAATCATGGTGCTGAATTCACGGTTTACATTATCAACAACCAATTTGTAACCGGCCCATTCCTGTTCAGGGTTTAAAGCATTTCGGGCTACCCAGAAATTAAAAAAGAACTGTTTCATAAGGGTGATGTCTTCTGACAACAACAAGTTCTCGGAGAATTTCTTTTCACGACTTTCGGCAATTGGCTGCACGCATAGAATGTAATCGCGCATAACATCCATGGATGTTACACTTCCAATAAACGTTGCATTAATGTCCAGCGCATCTAAGTCTTGAAAAGCAAATTGTGCACCCGGATTGTTACGCTGCAGATAGTATCGCTTATCAACAAGCACTTCGTTTTGTTGATTACGAATTTCAATAACTAAATTATAGTTACCCGATGGTAGGTCTTTAATATCAAACTTCGAGAACACAACATTTACCTTGTCAGCTTGCAGTCGCTGAAATTTATTGTATTTATCAATGGCCTGTTTTGTTTCGTAAGATTCAATGTAGTATTTCAGAAGCACCTTGTTTTCTGCTCCTACAATATCAAGTAAATTGTAAATCTCTGAATAAAAAATCATCTCACTAATATTCTCCGGGAAATAATTGGAAACGTATGGTACCATATCATAGCCACTTTTTGAAAGAACATTTGGCGTGCTTGTTTTGGTGAAGCTCTCGATAAATGCGATGTCAGAAATTTGAACAGTTTTATCATTAAAATCAATGGTGAACACATCAGTCATTTTAAAGGGTTTGGCCATTCCTGTTCCGGTACTGTCGTTTGCTGCACTTTTCCTATTCACATCCTGAATGATTACCTCGAGGTTGTAAGCACCATTTGCAAGCGATATGCGTTGTATGTCAATAAAATTAGGCATGCTCAGTGAAGTGTCTTCAACTTCGGGGCTCATTAAATTGTATTTGCGAAAATCGACAACCTCGCCATTTTGTTTAAACAAATAGGTAATGGCAACGGAAGCCTGAAACTTGTTGTTTTCGTTTTTTACGAAGGTAGCCGAGTTGCCAATTACGGTCATAAAGGTCTCAATGTAGGGGCCGTCATCAGGAGCATAATATTTGGCATAGTTAAAGCGGGCTTCCAGATTGGCTGCAAAAGCAGCGCTTGCTCCGAAAATGATGATGGCGAAAAGCAGTGCAATTTTGCTTAAGGCTTTTCGCGCAGAAGAAATGGATGTTTGGGTTTTTTTAATTTTCATATTAGTAGGCTTATTTAGTTACAATTGCTTATGCTTAATACGGCATCGTTATCAAGCTTTTTTAAGAATCCTTTATTTATTTCGTTAACAAGTTCCTGAATAGAGGTAAACTTAATGTTGCCTTTAATAAGGAATTTGTCGGGATTAATGTCTTTGGTCTCAAGGCAGATGTTAAACTGTGCTTCCAAACTATTAATAAGTTCGCTTAGCGTTTGATTTTTTATCCTGAATTTTTGAGTTTTCCAGCAAAGCAGGTTGGCGTTACTTTCGCGCGTTTTGCTAAATGCTCCTTTTTCGAGATTGTAATTAGCTAATTCGCCAGGTAGAAGATCTACTTTAAACGTTTGCTCGTTGTACGTTTCAAGCTGATTGGTGAATTGAACTTTTCCTTCCTCAACAAAAACTTCTACGGCCAGGCTGTCTGATTTTACATTAAAGGCCGTTCCGGTAACCAATACATATGAGTTTTGTGTTTGTACAATAAATGGTCTTGCTTTATCGGTTTCTATCTGAAAGTAGGTTTCACCATAAAGTGCAATTTCTCGCTTGTCCACATTAAACTCATTAGCAGCGTAAGCAATGCTGGCATCGGATTTTAACCAAACAATACTATTATCTGGCAAAGTATCGCATAGTGTTTTAGGGCTTGTATTTACAATTTGCACCATTTTCGTTTCACTTGGATATAGCCACCAAACAAAAAGACCGATGAGGAAAACTGCGGCCATTCTTTCCCAGATCATTAAATCTCGTTTTACTTTTGGGAAGGTGCTTTTTTTAATCTTTTTCCATGCAGAATTGCCATCAAAATTAAAATCGACCGGGTTTTCAACCGCATCCCAGGATTCTTTAATAAGTGATAATAACTCGTCGGCTTCGCTATAACTCTTCCATGCTGTAGTGTTCTTTAGCTCATTTTCAGTTAATAAACCGTCAAGATGCTGAAGTATGAAAGGAATTAATTGTTCTCTATTATTTGTCATAATTTCATGTCCTAATTAGTAGACAATCAACCATTAAAAAACCCTTACTCATTTATTGAAAAAATGTTTACGACTATTTGAAATGCTTCATTGTCAACTTTTAACAGTTTGTTATCTTTGGGCAAAATTTTAGACCAGTATATTGAGTAATTATTGAGCAGATGAAGTTTGTTGATGAATTAAGATGGAGAGGGATGATTCATGATATCATGCCCGGAACGGAAGAGCAGATTGAAAAAGAAATGACCACTGCCTATGTGGGAATTGATCCTACAGCTGACTCGCTGCATATTGGCCACTTGGTATCTGTTATGATGTTAAAGCATTTTCAGGTGGCAGGTCATAAGCCAATTTTGTTGGTTGGTGGAGCAACTGGAATGATTGGCGATCCGTCAGGTAAATCTGAGGAGCGTAATTTGCTCGATGAAGCCACCCTGCGTCATAATCAGGACGCATTAAAAAAGCAGTTGGCTCGTTTTATGGATTTTGATTCGGGTAATGCTAATATGGCCGAGATGGTGAATAATTATGACTGGATGAAAGAGTTTTCATTCATCGATTTCATTCGTGAGATTGGTAAACACATCACCGTAAATTATATGATGTCGAAAGACTCGGTAAAGAAACGTGTTGGCGCTGAATCAAAAACAGGCATGTCGTTTACTGAATTTACATACCAGTTGGTTCAGGGAACAGATTTTCTTACTTTATACAATACCAAGAATTGCAAAATTCAAATGGGAGGTTCCGATCAGTGGGGCAATATTACCACCGGAACTGAACTCGTGCGACGTAAGGCAGGAGGTGAGGCTTTCGCTATTACTTGTCCGTTAATTACGAAGGCAGACGGAGCGAAGTTTGGAAAAACTGAATCTGGCAATATTTGGCTCGATCCTGAAAAAACATCACCCTATAGTTTCTACCAGTTTTGGTTAAACACTTCCGACGAAGACGCTGAAAAGTACATCAAGATATTTACATTGCTTGGCAAAGATGAAATTGCAGCTTTAGTTGAAGAGCATGCGCCGGCACCTCATGCCCGATTGTTGCAAAAACGTTTGGCCAAAGAGGTTACAATTATGGTGCACAGCGAGGCAGATTACAACATGGCGATTGAGGCTTCTGATATACTTTTTGGTAAAGGTACGGCCGAAACACTTGCAAAACTTGATGAGCAAACCTTCCTATCAGTATTTGAAGGAGTGCCGCAGTTTGTAGTTTCACTGGAGGAATTAAAGGCCGGGATTCCATTGCCAGAATTGCTCGCAACCAAAACAGAGATTTTTGCATCTAAGGGCGAGTTGCGCCGAATGGTGCAAGGAAATGGTTTAAGCTTGAATAAAGCAAAAGCAACCAATTTTGATGCTGTTATTGATGCATCCATTTTAATAGATGGTAAATACATCCTTGCTCAAAAAGGTAAAAAGAATTATTTCATTATTAAAGCAGAGTAAAATTTTAGGAAAGGAAAGCTCCTAAACAAAATAATAAGTTTGAAGTTATGACCGAGAATAACAATTCATTTTCTTTTGAATCACAAAACCTGATCACTTTTTTTATAAAGCGATTTAAGCCCTTGGCAATTATTACTGCAATTGGTGCTATCGTTGCCATTGTTGTGGCTTTGTCGATAAAGCCCAGGTTCGAATCAACTGTAGTTCTTTTCCCTACTCACTCAACATCTATTTCTAACGACTTGCTATCAGGAAATCTTGGAACAAAGGATTTGTTGAAATTTGGTGATGAAGATGAGGTTGAGCAATTATTGCAGATTTTGCATTCAGAGGAAATCAGAAATATGATTATTGATGAGTTTAATTTGATGGAGCATTACGATATCGATCCGCTATCTGCTTATCCAAGAACTCAATTGAATAGAAAATACGCAAAGAATATTTCATTCAGCAGAACAGAGTACATGTCTATTAAAATCAGCGTGCTCGACGAAGTTCCACAAACAGCTGCTGATATAGCCAATACGCTTTCTGCATACATTGATACATCAATGAACCGAATGAAGAAAGAACGTGCTCTACTTGCATTAAAACTTGTTGAGAAGGAGTATTTTTCAGTTCAGGAAGAAATGCATCGTATGCAGGACTCATTAAAGATTCTACAGCAAATGGGTATTAATAATTATGAGTCGCAGGCCGAGGTGTTTTATGGTGCATATGCTACTGCCCTTATTGAAAATGCCGATTCAAAATATATTGAAGAGCTGGAAGGTAAAATCCAGATCTTATCTGATTATGGTGTTGCCTATACAACCACGCGTAATAGATTGATATATGAAACTGAACGTTTGAGTAAATTTAAGTCGCGTTATACAGAGGCTAAAATTGACTACGAACAAGCCTTGCCACATAAGTTTATTGTCGACAGAGCTGTTAAAGCTGAGAAGAAAGCCAAGCCTGTTAGATGGCTGATTGTAGCCGTATCTACTCTTGCTACTTTTGTGTTTGCATTCCTAATTCTGATTATTATCGAAAGTTTTGGTGGTCGAATAATGGAGTTAAGATCTATTGCTAATCAAGGTCAATCAGAAGAATAGGTGACAGAAAAGCATATATTAAAAATGTTTTATAAGTATGCAGGCTTGTTCATACTTATAAATGCCGTATTTATTTACTACGAGTCGTTTTACTTTGCCTTGGTGCCGTTTGCATTGGTTATAGCCTTTTTTGCTGCAGTATCGCTCGACAAAGTAATTCTGTTGATTGTTGCATTAGTGCCACTTTCGGTGCCTTTGCGCGAATATGCTCCGGGTTTACCAATCGATTTCTGGATGCCAACCGAACCGCTTCTTTTTGGAGTGCTTATTCTATTCATATTTAAGCTATTTACCGAACGAAATTTTGATAAGCGCGTTCTCAAACATCCCATTAGTATTGCTATCTATATAAATTTGGGTTGGATACTGGTTACTGTATTTACCAGCAGTATGCCGCTTGTTTCATTTAAATTTCTGGTTGCCCGTTTATGGTTTCTGGCAACTTTTTATTTCTTGGCTACACAATTGTTCCGCAAGCGTAAGCACATTAAAAACTATATCTGGTTATATGCCATACCTTTAATCATCGTTATGTTTTATGCGATGGGACGCCATTTTACAATTGGCTTGTTTGATAAAACTGCAGCTCACTACGTGATGAATCCATTCTTTACGGATCACACCTCGTATGGTGCAATAATGGCCATGTTTATTCCGGTGTTGTTTGGATTAGCTACAAAAGGGAATTATACCCAAACCAAGAAATTGCTTATTTGGGTAATAATTGCCATTTATTTGGTGGCCTTTGTGTTTTCATATACGCGTGCCGCTTGGCTTAGTATTGTTGCTGTGCTAATGGTATGGACTGTTGTTAAGCTAAAGATTAAATTCAAATACTTATTTATTACTTTTCTAGGATTAAGTCTTTTGTTTGCGCTGTTTCAAACAGAGATAATGATTGAGTTGAGTCAGAATAATCAGGACTCAAGCCAAAACATAGAAGAGCATTTACAGTCCATGTCGAATATTCAAACCGATGCTTCCAATCTTGAGCGAATCAATAGATGGAAATCTGCATTAAGGATGTTTGCGGATCGGCCATTGTTTGGATATGGACCAGGAACATACATGTTTAAGTATGCCAGTTTTCAGCGATCGTATGAATTAACTTACATTAGCACCAATGCCGGTGATCTGGGTAATGCGCATAGCGAATATATTGGACCTTTGTCGGAGTCGGGGCTGTTTGGTTCTCTTACCTTCATCTTACTAATTATAGTGGTAATGCATAGCGGATTTCGTTTGTATCACAGACTGGAGGATAAGGAACTTAAGATGTTGGTTCTGTCGGCTCAGTTAGGCCTGATCACCTATTATTTGCATGGTTTTCTAAATAACTTCCTGGACACAGATAAAGCTTCTGCACCGTTTTGGGGCTTTACGGCACTTATTGTTGCAGTAGATATATATCACTCTAATAAAGAGAAGGAGCCGGAATCAGCGGATGCCATTGAAGAATAATTACCACTGATAGAATATCCCTTAAAAGGCTTATTAAGTTTGTTTTACGACTTCGTTATTTTTAACGGTTAATGTTTTTCTGGTAGCAATTAGTTTGGTAAATTTGTGTCTGATGCATTTCTGAGGAACATCCTACATAGACAAAGAAGTCCATTTCTGTCTTCAACCTTCTGAAATGTATAGATAGAGTCTAACCTAATAATATACTAACCATGAAGAAATTATTCTTAAGCTTCGCTGCATTAATCCTTGTTATTGCACTTAGCGCTCAGTCAACCCTATCTCGACTTGATGGAGAGGTAAAGACGAAAGACCGAACTGAAATTGCAAAATCAAAAACTGTTTTAAATATTGATCAGTTAAAGAAGATCGAGCGAATTGAAAAGCATTCTTCCGCTAAAAGTGTTGGTGCCCATACTGCTTCAGAAAAACAGGCAATGGCTTTAGAACTTAAGCAGGATATGCAGAAGGTGGTGAGTCAGCATAAAACAGTAAATGCTGTAATTTGGTCTGATGATTTCTCTGTTCCTACCAACTGGCAAATTGTTAATCTTGCAGGAAATACACAGAATTGGGTGATCACCACAGCAGGTCCAACAGGAACCTACTCTTCTCAAATGGGACCGATAAATTCGACAACCGCGAGCAATGGCTTTGGGCTTTACGACTCTGATGCAATTGGAACTTCAGCAAATGCTGCAGGAGATCAGAATAGTTTATTGCGTTATGCAAGCGTTATTGATTTGACCGGACATTCTTATGTGAAAATCAGGTTCCAGCAATCATATCGCAAATACAATTGTCAAACCTTTGTTGGAGTTCGGGTTGGGACAAATCCCTGGGTGAATATTGAAGTGAACGATAATATTGCAATTAATGATTTTGGTGATGATTTGGTTGAAGTTGATATTTCAAGTATTGCTGGAAATTCAGCTAATGTGAAAATCCGTTTTCAATATGTTGGAGAGTGGGACTATGCCTGGATGGTTGACGATGTGAGTATTGAGGATGCATTTGTGAATGATGCTGAAACCAGAACTGTATACACATTAGGTAAATTACCATTGGGTGTAGGCCATACTGTTGAGGCTCCTATTAAGAATGTTGGAGCATCGGCTATTACAAGTCTAACAGCAACACTGAATGTCACTGGCGCTAATACATATACCGATGTCGTAAGCTTATCATCACTTGCTTCCGGAGCCATTGAAAATATTGTTTTTGCTCCTTATTCACTAAGTGTTGCAGGAAATAATACAGTAACAGTATCTGTGTCTGCCGATAATAATCCTGCAAATGACAGCTACAGCTATAATCAAATATCAGGAAATACATTTTCTTATGCTGATACATCTGCGGTTACCGGAGCATTAGGATATGCCGATGGTAGCGGCTTGATGCTTTGTCGTTATTGGGCTGGTACCTCCAAATCGGTGGTGCAGGTAAATGCCTTTATTGCAGCTGATGCTGATAACCTTGGACAAACAGTTTATGGAGTTGTAACTAATGACCAGGGAACCATTGTTGCACAATCTGCTAATCATGTTGTTGCACCGGCAGATACCGGCCAGTGGGTATCAATGGCATTGATAGTGCCGCCTACGTTTACCAACGAGGAGTTTTATGCAGGTTTGGCTCAAACAGCAAATGTTGCAACACCTTATTATCCCCTTGGAACGCAGACGGAAGCTTACGCACGACCAGACGCATTCTATATTACGGATCTTACGGGTGGTACACTTACCGAAGCAAATACCTATGGCCGATTTATGATTGAAGCTGAACTGGGTTCTGGTAATAATTATGACTGTGCCGTTAGCGCTATTTTAAGTCCAAATAACAGTAGCTCTTGTATTTTAGGAAGCAACGAGCTTGTTGAGGTTACAGTAGCTAACCTTGGGGTGATGGATGTTTCTAACGTTCCGGTGAGCTATATGGTTAATGGTAGTAACCTGGTTAATGAGGTAATAACTGGATTAATCCCGGCAGGTACAAGTGTGAATTATATTTTCTCAACAACGGTAAATCTCAGTAGCCTCCAAACGTATCAAATAGAAGCTTTCACGGCTTTAGCAAACGATGAGGATGTAAGCAACGATACCACCTCAGTGCTTGTTACACATGGAGATGCCTTTATTACAGTGGATATTTTAACCGATGACTATGGATATGAAACATACTGGGGATTGTTTAATACAGCAGGAGACCTGGTATATATAGATGGTATTTATGATAATGCAACCTTATATTCTATTAATGTGTGCGCTCTTTCAACCGAGTGCTACACTTTCGCAATTTTTGACGATTATGGCGATGGAATAGCTGCTCCCGGATATTATCAGGTTTCGTATAATGGAGTTTTAGTTGGTGGTAGTACAAGTTTTGCTGGCAGTGAAGAATACTTATTCAATATAGGAGGCGGTTGCCCAGCCGATGAGTTAGGTGTGGATATGGTTTATACACTTGGTAAAATGCCAATAAACCAGGGAGCACCTCATGTAGTTTCTGCTTTGGTGTATAACTACGGTACTGATCCACAATATGGCGTACCTATTACTTTGAACATCACAGGAGCAAATACTTTTACAAGTACACAAACAATTGCCAGTGTATTACCAGGTGAAGAAGTAGAAGTGTTTTTTAGCGCATTTACACCATCCTCAATAGGAATTAATAATGTTGCGGTGGCAATCCCAAGCGATGACAATAATCTAAATAACAGCTTTTCTTATTATCAAGATGTGAATACTTCTGCCTTTAGTTATGCTGATACTTCTGCGATTAGCTCAGGGATTGGTTATGATACTGGCGAGGGGCTTTTATTTAATAAGCATTTTATGAATGGAGCCGGAACGGTTAAGCAGGTAGGTGTTTTAATTTCTAATGATGCTGATGCTGTTGGAAATATTATAGCTGCCGTTGTGCTTGATTCAGATACCAACATTGTGGCCCAATCTGCCGATTACACTATTTTGTCAACTGATTTGGAAACTTGGGTATATCTTGATTTAGCTGTACCAGTCGCATTCATGAACGAAGAGTTTTATGCCGGACTGGAACAAACTGCCAATACAACAACAGGCTATTTCCCATTGGGCGTGCAGGATGAGACCTTCGCCAGAGCAGATACTTATTATGGGGCTGCTGCTGATGGAAGTCAGTCTGTTGCCTATACCAGTCTAGGACGATTTGGCATTGAAGCTGTGCTGATGCAAGCGCCACAATGGTCGTATAATAACACCGGCTCAAATCATACCATCATGATTAGCAATCTCATTGATTTAACTATCGATGGAAGCCCAATTGAGGTAGGTGATTACATTGGGGTATTCTATAATAACAATGGTACCGAAGAGTGCGGAGGTTATGTAGTTTATGATGGTAATGCTCTTGGCCTATCGGCATGGGGTGCACAAAGTGGAATGTTTGATGGATTCCAGGATGGTGAAGTATTTAACTGGAGAATTTGGGATGCAACCGATGGTGCCGAGTACAGCGCGGTAGCCGTTTATAATACGCTTGATTTTCCAAATAACCAATATTATACCACCAATGGAATGAGTGGGCTTGCTTCTTTAACTGCGAGTTCATCTATGGTTCAAAGTATTAATCTAACTGCTGGATGGGGAATTTATTCCTCTTATATCGATCTGTTTGAACCTAGTTTAGATTCCATTTTTGGAGCAATTGCATCTGACATCGTAATTATTAAGAACGGTCTGGGAATGGTTTATTGGCCACAATGGAGTTTAAACGCAATTGGCGATTGGACCGTTGAGCAAGGGTATCAGATAAACTCCGCTATTCAGCAATCAGTCGATTTTGAAGGAATGATTATAACACCTGAGGCTTACACATTTGTAATTCCGTCAGGATGGAGTATTATGGCATATTTAAGAACATCTCCGGGTAATGCCGAAGTGATGTTATCCTCCATTGTTAACGACATTGTAATTGTGAAAAATGGTTTAGGTTCGGTTTATTGGCCGCAATGGAATTTAAATGCAATTGGCGATCTGTTGCCGGGACAGGGATATCAAATAAATGTGCTATCCACCCAAACGTATACCTATCCTGCTAATACCGGCATCATTTCAAAGTCATTTATTGAAGCTAGTACTCCAGTGATTAAAAGTACCGGATCAAATATGATTTATGGTTTTCCATCATCACTAAAAGGAATAAATGAAGGCGATGTGTTGCGAGCATATGATACGCACGGCAATTTAGTTGGAGAGGCCATTGTTGCGAAAGGAATAACTGCGATTACGGTTTGGGGTGATGATGAAGTAACTTTTGGTATTGATGGTATGATTGCTTCGGAAATGCCAGTTTTTAGATTGCAAAGAAATGCTGTCCGTCATGAACTTGAGTTGGGTGTTGATGCCTGGTTGGAGGGTGATGGCCTATACAAAGCTAATGGTATTGCAGTTGCTCAAAGTTTGGTGGTAGATGAATTTATTTCGTTGGAGCAAAATCAACCTAATCCGGCAACTGCTCTTACACAAATAGAATTTAGCTTAGCTGAACCAATGAAAGTAGATATTCGTTTGTACAATGTCTTAGGTGAATGTGTTAAGGTACTGGCTGCTGGAAATTATTCATTGGGTGTTCATTCAATTGAACTTGATGTGAGCGAAATTCCGGCTGGTAGTTATTTCTACAGGATGAATAGCGGTAATTTTGCAAACACTAAAATGTTAGAGGTTAAATAATATTAATATATATTTAAGGGTGAGGGTATAGCAAATACCTTCACTTTTATTAATTTTGAAAGCTAAAATTTTAATTATGAAGAAAATATTACTCACACTGGTTGTTTTAACAACCCTTTTGATTAGTACCAGCTATGCGCAAATGCCATGGCAGTATACCGTAACAGGATTGAATCATACTGTTTTGGTGCAAGCTAGTACCTCGATCACAATAAATGGCACCGCTTTAACTTCTGGCGATTATATTGGAATGTTCTATGACTCTTTAGGAACACTGGCTTGTGGTGGATATTTAGAGTATACAGGTGGTACTGGTGCAGCTGCTGCATGGGCCAATGATGCTAACTCAACTGACATTGACGGTTTCGCTAATAACGAAGAATTTAAATGGAAGATATGGCGCGCCTCTGATGGTATGGTTTTTAATGCTGTTGCAACCTATATTACCACAGGATTACCAAATCAAGGTAACTTTTCTGTGAATGGCATGTCGGGCTTAGCAACACTTACAGCTATTGTAGGATCAGATGTTGCGGTAGGAAATATCACTAGTCCTGCTTCAAGTTGCGGCGATTTAACTGCAGCAGAAATGTTCTCTTTTCAGGTACTTAACCTCGGAGTTACAGCTGTTGATTCAGTAATGGTTTCTTACTCTGTTGATGCGGGTACCACCGTTTTTTACGATACCATTGTTCAGAATATTCCGGTTGGAGGTACGTACAATTATACGGCTTCTCAAACATTCGACTTTTCTGCAATAGGAAGCTATAGTTGTATAATCACGGTAGAGAATTCACTTGATGATACTCCAGGTAATGATACATTGTCCTATTCAATAAATAACTTTAGTCCAGCACCAGTAAGCATGATAGGTTTTGATACTGCTTATTGTACTAGCAATGTACCGCTGCAATTGGTAAGTTCTCATCCCGGAGGAATTTACATGATTACTCCGGGAACGATCCCTGTTATTTTAGATCAGATCTATTTTACGATCCCTGGATCATATGAGCTAAACTATTCTTACACCGATTCAAACAACTGTGTTACAACAGTAGTTGAACCGTTTACTGTTAATCAATCGCCATTAATTGAATTAGGTGCGAATGTTGAGTCCTGCGAAGGTGGTGTTGAAGAGCTATCAGTTGCTCCTGGTTACATTAGTTATAGTTGGTCAACAGCTAGCACCGACACGTTAATTTCAGTTACAACAAGTGGAATTTACTCGGTTAGTGTTACAGGAGTTTATGGTTGTGTAACAGTAGATTCTGTGGAGGTTACTTTTAATCCGTCTCCGGTTGTTGCCATTCAGGGAGATACTGTTGGTTGCGATGGTGAAACAGTTGTTTTAGATGTTATTGGTCAGGGAAGTTCATATGCATGGAGTACTGGCTCATTCTTAAACGAGATTACAGTGAATGCTTCGGGAGTTTATTCTGTAACAGTTTCGGAGCAAGGATGTACTGGATTCGATGTAGTTGAAGTAAACTTTTATGCAAACCCTGTGCTCGATCTTGGAGCAGATATTGAATCATGCGAAGGCGATACAGTTGTCCTTGATGCAGGTCCTTATACGTCTTTCTTATGGTCTAATGGTTCAACATCACAAACAATTGATGTAACCTATAATGGAGCCTTTGGCGTTGCAATTACCGATGAGCATGGTTGTATTGGTGGCGATAACATTGCTGTTACTTTTCAATTATTAGCAGTTGCCGACTTTACTTATGATGTGAGTGGAACCGTTGTTACTTTTACTAACGCATCAGCCAATGCAGATACCTATCTATGGAATTTTGGAAACTCAACTACTTCCACCAACGAGAATCCTGTTGTGGATTATGGCGCTTACGATACTTATACAATAGAACTTGCGGCAAGCAATGATTGTGGAACGGATATGTATACCGCGGATATTACCATTTTGGGAGTTAACGATATTGCTCTTGAAAATGATGTTCAATTGTGGCCTAATCCAAGCACCGGAGCAGTTAATTTATTATTAGGCGATGCTTTCTTAAATGATGCAACTATTAGCGTTTATAATTCATTAGGTGAAATCGTTCGTGTTATTGAAGCAACAAACAGAATGGCAGTGCTTGATATTACAAGTCAGCCTACTGGAATATACTTTGTTCAGGTAAATACCAATGCCAGAACAATTGTTAAAAAGTTAATCAGACAATAATTACATAATATTTAACATGAAGAGCCATGGCAATACCATGGCTCTTCTTATTTTTACCCAGCACATTAGAACAATAAAAACAATGAAGAAATCACTATTTGCGATTATTTTGGTAATTGTAGCATTTTCGATTAAATCTTATTCGCAGCATCTTCCGGCCTGGATGACAGAAGAAGAAAAGGCGCTTATGCCTGCTTATCTAGAATCGTTCAAAGATCGCGGAATTACCACACCTCCGCCACATGCAAGTCTTCGTAATCCTGCCGAGTGGGAAGAAATGCAAGCTGTAGCAATAACCTGGCGCAGTTATCAAACAGAGTTAATAGAAATCGTTCGTTATGCGAGAGAAGAATGTGATGTTTATATCATCTGTAATGATTCCAATAATGTTAAATCAGCGCTTACCCAAAGTAATGTAAGCCTGAGCAATGTTTATTGTCTGGAAGAAAATTCAAACTCTGTTTGGATTCGCGATTACGGACCAAACTCAATGTATGTTAATGACGTTGATTCTCTTTTTATAACTGATTGGATTTACAACAGACCGCGACCGGCAGATGATTTAGTTCCGGAAGTTTTAGCTGATGCGGTTGGAGTGCCAATGTACGAAACTACTACAGCTCCATGGGAATTAGTTCATACGGGCGGCAACTTTTGTTCAGATGGTTTAGGAACTGGTTTTTCAGAGTATTTGGTGGTTGATGAGAATTCAGGTTCAACAATTGCTGAGATAGATACCATCATGAAAAAATTTATGGGAATTGAGCGATATATAAAATTGCCGAATCTTCCATATGATGGCATTCATCATATTGATATGCATTTTAAATTATTAAATGAGGAGACGCTGCTTGTAGCAGAATATCCGGCTGGAGTTGCTGATGGGCCTCAGATTGAGGCAAACTTAGCTACACTTATGGCTAATTATAATTCTGTTTTTGGAACACCGTATAAAGTTGTTCGTATTCCTAGCCCTCCAAGTACATCTGGATTATACCCTGATAATGGAGGATATTATAGAACGTACACCAATTCATTAATTCTTAATAAAACCGTGTTGGTTCCAACTTATCGCGAAGAGTATGACACAACAGCTTTAAGAATTTATCGAGAGGCAATGCCCGGTTATAGAATTATCGGAATAAACTGTGAAGCAACAATTCCGGCAAGTGGAGCAATTCATTGCATTACGCACGAAATAGCTACAGCCGACCCGATGCTTATCGTACATCAAAATCATTCGGATGTTGATCCTTTGGTTGGGAATTATACAATTGATGCTGATATTATTCATACGTCTGGAATACAATCGGCTAGTGTGTTCTACAGAACCGACACTTTGCAACCGTATATGCAAAATGCTATGACACTAATTAATGCCGCAACAAACACTTGGAGCGGGAGTATTCCCGGACAAAATGCCGGTGATAAAATTTACTATTATATACATGCCGTTGCAAACTCAGGAAAAGAACAGGTACGACCAATGCCGGCCCCTGAAGGCTATTTCCATTTTATGGTAGATGCAGCTGCAATTTGCGCGGTAAACCTGGGAGCAGATACAACCATAACCATTAATGAGACTTTGTTGCTTGAAGCAAATGTGATGGGAACAGCTCCATTTTCTTATCAATGGAGTACAGGAGCAATTACGGAAACCATACTCGTTGATGGCTCACTTACCGGATTAGGTTCATTCACCTATAACCTTACTATCACAGATTTTGATGGGCTAAGTGCTGATGATAACATTGTTGTGAATGTGGTAAATAGTAATGGCGCAGGAAGTTTATTAGCTTCGGGTGATGTAGATGTTTATCCTAATCCTGCTAAGCATGAATGCTGGATTACATTTGCTTCAAATAGCAGCACGCGTATGATTAGTATTTTCGATGTTTCGGGGAAATTAATGTATCATGAGAAGCACGATACAGATAAAGTTAGGCTTGATCTCTCAGGTTTTAATGCAGGCATGTATCAAATTGAAATTGCTGAAGAAAGAGGGATTATTCGCAAGAGAATAGTTGTACAGTAAATAGCAACCATATATAATAATAGAAATGGTGCGTACTAATTAAGTGCGCACCATTTTTGGGTTAATAACCGGAGCTCTTGTTTAGAAATGAAAAGAGCTTATATATGTGTTTAACTTATGTCTGTTTGCGCTAAATGAGATCCCTTCGTTTACCATAAAATAGTTTTCCTTATCGTAAGTGCGGGCATATGCAAATTTAGCTGCCTCTAGTCTGTTATCGTCGAACGAAAACAATTCAATCAAATCAAGCACCTGGTGGCTACTTAATAATACATGCTGCGTAGCTTGCTTAAAAACTTCAAGCTTGTTACTGTCGAATGAAGTTTCATCTATGGCTCTCATCAGGTTTGTAAAACTATAATCAGAAATTATTTCTGAATGTCCACAGCTGCTAACAAAATGGCTGTTGTGTCCGGT
>JBFHES010000020.1:0-31739 GCA_041584015.1 Bacteroidales bacterium | reverse complement strand
TATTGGTTTGTGTGCTTTTTCTCCAAATAAGGGTACTTGTGATATTAATCAAACAGCGGCTGCAAAGGCCATTGTTAAAAGCCTAAAACAGCAATGCGATGTTGTCGTTGTTTCGTTTCATGGAGGGGCAGAAGGTGCGGACTATCAGCATGTGCCAAGGGAGAAAGAAGTGTTTTATGGTGAGAACAGAGGAAATGTTTACCAATTTGCACGAGACATGATTGATGCCGGCGCTGATGTTATTCTTGGACATGGACCGCATGTAACGCGAGCAATTGATAAATACAAAGGCAGGTTCATAATATACAGTATGGGTAATTTCTGTACCTACGGTCGATTTAATTTAAGAGGTCCGAATGGCATTGCACCAATTGTAAAATTATGGTTGAAACCTGATGGAGAGTTGCACAAGGCTCAAATAATCCCGGTATCTCAAGGAGAAGAAATTGGAGTGCGTTATGATTCGCAAAAAAGAGTTTTAGATAAAATAGAGCAACTTACCCGAACCGATATTCCGGAGCTTGAATTTTCTATCGATGACAATGGTTATGTCCTATTTAAGAACTAATGCTGGTTTCAATTTAAAAACGATAATTTGCTACTACTTTCAGATCCATTTTACTGTTTCCATCAATTTGGTTTAGGCCTGAGCCAATAAGCGATTTATTGTAGTAATAGGTTTGCGCCACCCTTATCCAGCAATCCAGCGATGCGCCAAATGAATATTTAAGCATCAGATACCATCTCGTTCCTTTGGCGTAGTAGGCTGGAAAGGTAAAAGAATATAGTACGTCATTTTCATAGGAATAGATGCGTGCGTTGTAATCATCCGTGTCAAAAATTGCAAAACGGTAACTCAAGCTGAGTGGAGCTTTTTCAAAAGCATATTTAATGTCTTGTAATACAAGCATACCATTAGCTGTTTGCTGATCGATGCAATAGTGTTTATATTCAATTCTGCTTTGTAAACTAATGTTGCTGCCAGCCTGAAACCGTAGATTATATCTGAATGAAGTAATTCGTCGCTGCGCTAGTTTTGCAATAGCCGCATCGGAGTTTGTCTGGTCAACTTCAGAGTTTTCAGTTTTATAGCGGGCGTACATGTCTAACTGCTTGCCAGGAGCAAAGCTCACCTGCACAGAGTAGTCTGTTCCCCTTGATGGTGACGAACTATTATACTTGAGCCAGTGAAAGGCATAAATGTCGTAATACGCATTTATTTGCACCTGCCTGAAAGGGTGTAAACTGATTCCAAGGTAGGTGCCATTTTCATCATTGTTGTCGCTTCCCTCGCCAAATGCTCCTTGATAGAGTCCATAATAGCTCTTGGGATAATATCTGTTAACAAGAGATAGGCTGATGTTTGATGCAGGTGAAAATAAAATGCCGTTTATGCTGGCAGGATTGTTTTGCTCATTAATCGCCGTTTCTCCAAAAATATTGAAATTCAAAAACCTGAATTGATAATCGATACCGACATTAAAGGATTTATTGCCTCGAAAATCATACAAGCTTTCAGGAGTTTCGTTTGAAATGAACTGTTTGTCGAGTTGATAGGCAACAGCTGTTAATCCTAGTCTGAATAGCTTATTTTTATAGTTTAGGTTGCCGCCAATTGAAGTTTCGTTTACCGAGTGTTTGTCTTCCAGTTGGCCAGGTGTGGCATGTATGCCGGTTTCTTGTAAGGAACTAATAAAGGCTTCTTCGCTTGTGGTTGAATCGGATTTAATATTGGCATCTCTTCGTTTTTTGGAATAAAAGGTTGCTAGTTCAAAGTTCTTAAAAGCCAGCGTAATGGCGGCACCTCTAAAGAATTGATTCTCATTTGATCCGGAATATTTGTTAATGCCCGACTGAAATCGTTTTGTGTTGGTTGTGCTTTGCGATGATTTGAACATTGGAAATCCTGTCCAGAGTGTAAGCCCCTGACCAAAACGAGCATTAAAATCACCAAGATTAATTTTCTTTACTATACCAATTTCATTCATCTCTAGGTGTGCCGAATAATAATCGAATCCATTTTTATTGCTACCAGAAAATAGTTCCTCGCCTGCATCTTTATCAGTTCTAAGTCCCAGATGTATTTTATTGCTAACACGATAGGTTATTTTAGTATTCAGTGAAAACTGCTGACCGAGATAACGACTGTTTGGATTAGCTGCGTAGCTTGAATCATCAATTGGCAAGTAACCTTCCTGATCATTAAGGACTTTTGAAAATCTTGCATACACCTGGCCGTGACCTTTGTGAAGATAGCGCCAGTTAAAAGGTTTTGAGCTCGTTGATGTTCCTATGGTGACAAAAGGCAGTAGCTTTTTAATATCATTCATCTGCAAGCCTTCAATCAATTGTAGTTCATACAAGCTTCTAATCTGCTTATTGCGTCGTATGTAGCGTTCCAGGTTTTTAAGCTGCGACTGATTAATTATTTGCAGCTCGGCCAGTTTGTTTAGATTAGATCCGTTCAGGTTTATGGGACTTGAAGCAGCAGCATAAAGTTCTTCCGTCAGGTTTTCTACATCAATATCTTCCTCTGTTTCTTCTACAAGAATTTCAATAACTTGGTCAAGCGAGTAGGCTATCTCACTTCCTGACTGAGCAGTTGAGTTTTTGCTTAAAACAAACAGCAGGCACATGCATAGTATGAATACCAGCCGCTTCATTTATTTTTACTGAAATGATAAACCAGCGATATGTGTGGCGAATATCCCAGATATTCATGTTTGCTAAACGCAATGTCAACCACTATGTTCTTTCGATGATAGCCAAAACCAAAGGCTATTAAGTTTGGTTTGTTTCCAATTCCCATTCGCAAGAAAAAGTCGTCTACCAACTCAAAATCAATACCCGTTCTGAATTGATAGGATAGTTCAGAAGGTTTCTCTAATTCAATCGCTAAAAGAAAGTTTTTCGTGAAGTAATAGCCTGCGCCTAGTTTAATGCTGGATGGTATTGTTTCTTCTTGCAAGGAGTTTAGCTTCTGATTGCTTGGGTTAATGAGGTGGATGCCAAAGTGTAAGTTGTCAATGGGCTCAGCAAGAAGGCCTATCTCTCCATAAACAGCAGCGCTGGTTCCATAATCCCCAGCTATTTTTGAGTGCAGGTAATTAAGCTTAATAGCGGCAGCTAGCCTTTTATGAAGTTTAAGCGAGTAGGCAAGTCCCAAACGTTTTTCGTTGTATAGCTGATATCCGAAATACCCCAGATCAACACCAATGGTGCCATAGCCTGTCGGTTGACTAAAAGCAATTGTTTGATAGCTTAATTCTTCAAGTAAAAATCGGTTTTGATGGTAAATCCCTAACGAACCCGATGATAAAAAACTAATTGCTGCAGGGTTGTTAGAAATTCCCCAAGCGTCAACTAGCATAACGCTGGTATTTGCCATGCCTGCTTGTCGTGCGCCACTTAAGGTTAAGTCGCCGGAAGCCGTTATTTGGGAACTGAATGAAAGTAAAAGACACGCGAATAGCAGATAGGATTTAATAGCAGCGCATAGTTGTGTGCAGTTACAATTCATAATAGTTAGAAAGTTAGTAATAAAACCGGAGATATGCTTAGATCTATCTCCGGTTTTTTTTCAGGCGATAAATTATTTTATCCTATACTCAAAATCATGCTGAGCTAAGTCTTCGTTGGCTTTAATGATTTTACCTTTCAGGTTTTCTTTATATGCTTTTACTTTTTGGGCAATGTCCTGATCTCCAACCGCAAGTATTTGTGTAGCAAGAATGGCAGCATTTAAGGCACCATTAACTGCAACAGTTGCAACCGGAATTCCAGGAGGCATCTGAAGAATTGAGAAAACTGAATCCAAACCATCGAAGCTACCTTTTATTGGCACTCCAATTATTGGTATTGGTGTCATTGCTGCAATTACTCCCGGCAAATGGGCAGCCATTCCGGCTCCGGCAATAATTACTTTAATTCCATTGGCTTCTGCATTTTTTGCAAACACTTCAACCTTCTCCGGAGTTCTGTGAGCCGATAGCGCATTTACCTCGAAAGGAATGCCAAATTCGTTTAAATGATTGGCTGCTTTTTCCATAACTGGCCAGTCAGATGTACTGCCCATAATAATACTAACAACAGGTTTCATAAAATATATTTAGTTTAAAATGGTTTGATGAAAGCTAATTGCTAATGTCAGTCGTACTAATCGTTTAAGGAACAGAAGTTTCTTGATTAAGTTCGGCTGTCAACATTAAGCAAAATATCTTTCATCATTTAAAATCAATTTCTACGCATTAAAAATCCATTAATTTGTAGTTTTGCAAATTACTTAAAAATAATAAAGAGTTTAGTATGCAACGTGTCAAAATTTTAGATAAAGAGTTTGATTTATTTATTAAAGACTCCGAAATTCAAGCTGCAGTTAAGAAAGTCGCTGAGAAAATTAATAAAGATTTAGCGGGTAAAGATGTAATGTTTATTGGAATCTTAAATGGCTCCTTTATGTTTGCATCCGATCTTTTTAAGCAATTGAATATTGATTGTCAGATTACCTTTTTAAAGGTAGCTTCCTATTCAGGAACAACCAGTAGCGGAACTGTAAAAAGACTTATTGGGGTTAATGAAGACCTCAAGGGGAAAGTAGTAGTTATACTTGAAGATATTGTTGATACTGGTGTTACTTTGGAAAATATCATCAGACAACTTATTGGATACGAACCGGAGGAAATTAAAATCGCAACATTCCTGTACAAGCCAGAGGCGTATCATCAGCGCATTCCTCTTGATTATGTTGGACTAGAGATTCCGAATGACTTTATCGTTGGTTATGGACTAGACTATGATGGTTTCGGTAGAAATTATGAGGACATCTATAAAGTTGTTGAATAAATTATTATTTTTAACAGGAAGCAAGGATCAATTCCAATTGAAATAAACACGTAGTTATGCTGAATATAGCACTTTTCGGACCTCCCGGAGCAGGGAAAGGAACACAGTCGAAATTATTAATGGAAAAATATAACCTGGTTTATATTTCAACGGGCGATATACTGCGCTCAGAAATTAAAGCAGGTACGGATATTGGCAACAAGGCCAAAACAATAATTGAAAAAGGTGGATTGGTTGATGATGAAATGATTGTCACTATTATTGAACGTACCATTCGCAATAACGATGATGCGGCAGGCTTTCTGTTCGATGGATTTCCGCGTACTTTAGTTCAGGCATATATACTCGAGGGCTTATTGCTCAAGCTCAATACCTCACTCAATTGCATGGTGGCGCTTGATGTTCCGAATGATATGTTGAAGGAACGTTTATTAAAACGGGCTGATCTGGAAGATCGAAAAGATGATACTGAAGTAGTAATTAATTTCCGATTGAAGGAATATGAAAACAAGACAGCTCCTGTTGCAAACTTCTATAAAGAGAAGAATGTGTTTCATGCCATAAACGGAATTGGTGAATTGGATGACATCTTTAAACACTTAACAAATGCCATTGAAAGTTCATTGGAGAAGGTGTGGCAAAATGTTGTGCTATTCGGACCTCCGGGGGCTGGAAAAGGAACACAGGGCCAATTACTGGCCGAAAAGCTAAATATGGTTTATATCTCTACCGGAGCCATGTTGCGTCAGGAGCTTAAGCACAAAACAGAAATCGGCATGAAGGCAGCTCCGTATATGGAGAAGGGAACCATTGTACCTGATGAAATTGCCATTCAGTTAATAGAGAAGAAAATCAATGAAAGTCATGATGCCAATGGCTTTATATTTAAAGGTTTTCCACGAACCATTGTGCAGGCATATATCCTGGATGGTTTGCTACGGAAACTAAATACGGGCGTTACCGCAGTTTTAGATATCAAGGTGCCTACACTTGAATCTATTAAGCGACTTTCGCAGCGAAGTAAAACAGATATGGCAAGAAGCTACGATCTAGCAACAGATCTTATTGTAGCGCGACTTGAAGAGTTTGAGACAAAGACTTTGCCGGTTGTGGAATATTATCAAAAACAGAAAAAATACATAACCGTAGATGGAATGGGTACTGAAGAACAAATTTTAAACAGACTATCCGAAACCGTCGAAAACGCATTTAAGCATGTCTGGTAGCAACTTTGTTGATTACGTAAAAATATTTTGCCGATCAGGCAAAGGCGGCGGTGGTTCAACCCACTTGCACCGCGATAACCTAACAGCTAAAGGTGGCCCTGATGGCGGCGATGGTGGTAGAGGTGGTCATATAATTCTTAGAGGTAATAAGCAATACTGGACACTCTTGCACTTAAAATATAAAAGGCACGTACATGCCGGAAATGGTGTGAATGGTGCCGGACAAGATAGAACCGGAGCCTTTGGCGAGGACAAGGTAATTGAAGTTCCGTTGGGTACCATTGCCAAAGATGCCGAAAGTGGTGAAGTAATTGCCGAAATAACCAATGATGGTGAAGAATTAATCTTTGTTAGAGGCGGTAGAGGTGGAAGAGGAAACAGCCATTTTAAATCATCAACACAACAAACACCACGATATTCGCAACCAGGTGAAGAAGGCATTGAAGGCTGGTTTGTATTGGAACTAAAGGTGCTTGCCGATGTTGGTTTAGTAGGGTTTCCGAGTGCCGGTAAATCTACCTTGCTATCTGTAGTTTCGGCGGCTAAGCCCAAAATTGCCGAGTATCATTTCACAACGCTTGTTCCAAATTTAGGAATCGTTGGATATCGAGATCATCAGTCTTTTGTAATGGCCGATATACCAGGGATTATTGAAGGAGCTCACGAGGGACGAGGTTTAGGTTTAAGATTCCTAAGGCACATTGAGCGTAACTCCATGTTGTTGTTCATGGTGCCGGCTGATAGCGATGATATTCATAAAGAATACAAAATATTACTCAACGAGTTAAAGCAGTATAATCCTGAATTGCTAGATAAGAAACGGCTACTTGCTGTTACCAAGTCAGACATGTTAGACGATGAATTGATGGAAGAAATGGCGAAGGATTTACCTGAAATCCCTCATTTGTTTATATCATCAATTACAAACTATAATATAAGCGAGTTGAAGGACCTTATCTGGAAAATGATGAACGAAGAGTAATTGCTCATACTTATTTATCGAAACACGTGTGACCTCTGCAGTTGTAAGTTGGTTGCAAGGTTATAGTATGACATTTAGACAGATTCCAGATAGCTATTAGCATTGGCAGAATAATTGACACATGCCTTTTAAATTAACCCATAATTTATAAAGACATGAAATTTGATAATTTTACCATTAAATCGCAAGAGGCGATTGAAGGTGCATTTAATTATGCGAATGCAAATCAGAACCAACAGATAGAACCTGTACATTTATTAAAAGGTATTCTCAATAGTGCCGAGAATATTACATCCTATTTGTTCAATAAACTTGGTGTCCAGTCTGCCAGAATAGAGCAGACCATCGAACGTATTATTTCCGGACTGCCAAAAGTGAGCGGAGGCCAGCCTTATTTGGGATCAAAAGGAAACGAAGTACTCCAGAAAGCAATTGATGTTGCCAAAAAAATGGGCGATCAGTTTGTATCGGTTGAGCATATTATCCTTGCTATCTTAAAGGTTAACGATACAGCAGGCACTGTTTTAAAAGATGCAGGAATTACGGAAAAGGAACTAAGACTTGCTATTGAAGAACTAAGAAAAGGTGCAAAGGCAGATAGCCAAACAGCAGAAGACACTTTTAATTCTTTAAATAGATTTGCCATTAATCTTAACGAGCAAGCCAGAACAGGTAAGCTTGATCCGGTAATTGGAAGAGATGAGGAAATTAGGCGAATTCTCCAGATACTTTCGCGACGAACAAAAAATAACCCTATTCTTATTGGTGAGCCGGGCGTGGGTAAAACAGCCATAGCCGAAGGTCTTGCACATCGGATTATTAATGGCGATGTGCCGGAGAATTTGAAATCAAAACAAATATTTTCCTTAGACATGGGAGCACTTGTGGCTGGTGCAAAATATAAAGGAGAGTTTGAAGAAAGACTTAAATCAGTTGTTAAAGAGGTGGTGAGTTCCGATGGCGAGATCGTGTTGTTTATCGATGAAATCCATACCCTAGTTGGCGCTGGCAAAGGAGAGGGGGCAATGGATGCTGCTAACATTCTTAAGCCTGCCCTGGCTCGTGGCGACTTGAAGTCTATTGGTGCAACAACGCTAAACGAATATCAAAAGTATTTTGAGAAAGACAAGGCACTTGAAAGGCGCTTTCAAAAGGTAATGGTTGATGAACCCGATGTTTTAAGTGCTATCTCAATTTTAAGAGGGCTTAAAGAAAGGTATGAAAATCATCATAAAGTGCGAATTAAGGATGATGCTATTATTGGTGCTGTAGAGTTATCTTCTCGGTATATATCTGATCGCTTCTTACCTGATAAGGCCATCGATTTAATTGATGAAGCGGCTGCAAAATTGCGATTAGAGATGAACTCGGTTCCTGAAGAGATTGATGAGATTGAACGTAAGGTCAAATATTTGGAAATTGAGCGTGAGGCCATCAAACGAGAAGGGAATCAATCTAAGGTGAGTAAGATCGGCAGTGATATTGCAAACTTATCGGATGAGTTGTTAAAGCTAAAAGCCAAGTGGCAGCTCGAAAAAAATATCATCGAGCAGATACAATCCGATAAGCAGGCTTTGGAGGACCTGAAACTCCAGGCTGATGCAGCTGAAAGGCAAGGTGCTTATGAAAAGGTAGCAGAGATTAGATATGGTAGAATTAAAGAAGTAGAAGCAAATATTGAAAAGCTTAAAAAGGAACTGCTTGATAAGCAAAGTTCAAGGGCACTTATTAAAGAAGAGGTAGATGTTGATGACGTAGCAGATATCGTTTCTCGTTGGACTGGCATACCTGTTAAGAGGATGGTGCAGAGCGAGCGTGACAAGTTAATGAGTCTGGAGGATGAACTGCATAAACGCGTGGTTGGTCAAGAGGAAGCAATAAGCCTGGTATCTGATGCTATTAGAAGAAGCAGAGCCGGCTTGCAGGATGAGAAACGTCCGATAGGAAGTTTTATATTTCTGGGAACAACGGGTGTTGGGAAAACCGAGTTGGCCAAGGCATTAGCTGATTATTTATTCGATGATGAAAATCAAATGACCCGAATTGATATGTCAGAATATCAGGAAAAGCACTCTGTTTCGAGGCTGATAGGAGCGCCTCCCGGATATGTTGGATATGATGAAGGTGGACAGCTTACAGAGGCTGTAAGAAGAAAACCATATTCGGTTATTTTGCTTGATGAAATTGAAAAAGCACATCCCGATGTTTTTAATATACTTTTGCAGGTGCTTGATGATGGCCGTTTAACTGATAACAAAGGCCGATTGGTAAACTTTAAAAATACCATTATCATCCTTACATCAAACATTGGCTCGCATATTATTCAGGAGATGCTAAGTGCCGATGTATCGCAAGATAAATCGACAGTTTATGATGAAACCAAGGAAAAGGTATTTACGCTACTTAAGCAAACCATTAGACCTGAGTTTTTAAACAGGATTGATGATATTGTGATGTTTGCACCATTGGATAAAACAGAGATTAGGGAGATTGTTGAATTACAAATTGGCTTGCTACATAAAATGCTAAAGCCTAAGGGTGTCAGTTTTGAGTTGACTGATGAGGCGCTGAATTTAATCGCTGAATTGGGCTATAATCCTCAATATGGCGCACGGCCTGTAAAAAGGGTTATCCAACGCCAATTATTGAATCTATTATCAAAGGAAATAATTACTGGAACAATTGATAAATCAAAAAGCATTAAGGTTGATGCGCGTGAAGGAAAGTTAGTATTCATCAACTAATCGTGTGCTAAACCGCATATATTTTTCGATATTTGCAGGCAAAATAAATTCTGGAAATTGAAATTGTTATCAAGATTTTTAGTTGTTGTAATTTTCTCAATAACAATAGGAACTATAACCGAAGCTGATGGGCAATCATTATTGAGTCCATCAGCTAATGGTGTTTGGGGGAATTCCTTTTATGGAGGAGGAGGTATAGTGGCGCCGCAGGTTGGAGGTAGCCTTGCCGACATGACTGGTGTAATGGGCTTTGGATTAGGAAATCCACACAAGAATTTGGGTATACAAACAAGTCTTTGGATGAATGATGTTTCAGATCAATCTGACTTTACGTTATGCTTAAAACTGCATCGAAAAATACAGCCGGGTTCATCTATTGCTATTGGTTCTAATCATTTGTGGGTGCAGCAAGGAGTTAAAATAAGTCGTAATTGGTACGGTGTATTTTCGCATGATTTCGCATCAAATTTTCCAAATCGTTTTTGGGGCAAATTCTCTTTTACAGCCGGATATGGAACCGGGAAATTCACAGCATATAAGTTGTCAGATAATAGCATTACGAACTTGGGTGCGTTCGGTACTTTAAGCTATGCCATACTTAAGTCGGTAAAATGGGAATTAGAATGGGATGGCTTTGAGTGGAATACAGGATTTAAGGTCTCGGGTAATATATTTAATTTTCCGGTAGGCATTATGATTGGTGCAGCAGATGTAACCGGCACTTATTCAGGACGAACACGAATGATGGCAACCTTTGGTATAGGGTACGACTTATGGTAGGAGCGATGCTGAAAAATACAGCTATTACAATTGTTATGATATGGGTGGCAAGCAGTTGTTTTGCTCAGAGTGGAACAGATCATATTCCTGTGCCGGATGGTCTGGCACTAGTGTGGGATGAGAGCCCTGTGCTTCCGGTTAGCAGTAGATATGGCGAGCCACTAATGTCTGCGGGCTTAGGTGTTGATGCTCAATCCGGCAACTTGTTTCTAAAGGAGTTGGACTTTCAATGGACTATTTTTAACCAGCAAATCTCATTTAATCATTACTATAATAGTTTATCTGGAATAACTAGCACAATGGGGCTCGGTTGGCGGCATTCGTTTATGGTCAATCTGTATAAATATTCCAGTCAGTATTATTTATTGGTTGAGGAAAATGGACGAGAGGTGCCATTTCATAAGTCAGGTGGAAAAGGTTATGCACTGAGCGATACGAAATTAGATACCTTGTTCTTCTTGCGCAATGGAAGTTATTTGCTGCGGAAATTTGACAAGACATTAATGGATTTTGATTTTAAAGGACAATTAATAAAAGTCAGTAATAAAGATCAAATTACCTTCTATTTATTTTATGATAATTATGACCGTTTATCGAGTATTATCGATCAGGTAGGAAGAGAGATTAGCTTTGCATACGAAGCAGGCCGTTTGGTTGCGATAACTCCTTTTTTTAATGCAAAGCTAAAATTGGTTTATAATGAAAATAAGCGTCTGGTTAAAGCAATCACGAATGAAGAACTGATGCGTCAGTATGGCTATAATGATGAACATAAGCTGGAACTGTATAAAGATTTTAATACGAGTATTTTTAATGTTTCATATAATTTAGCAGGCAAGGTAAAACGCGTTGTTGAGCCAAGTGGCGACTTTGAAGATTTCAAGTATCCTTCGCTAGTTGGAATGATGCAACTTAACTCCATGCGTTATGCTCATTCTAAAAATGGGCTTACCAAATATTCGTATCGCTTTAGAACCTTTAAAACGACCATTGCTGCAAATGGACATCGTAAATTTAAATTGAACAGGTTTGGTCAGCTAACGAAATCCTGGATTGATGGGGAACTTGAACAGCAAATTTCTTATGGTAGTCATCACCGGACAAAGGAGATCAACGGAAATAATGCAAAAAGTAATTTCGAGTATGACACAAAAAATAGATTGGTGTTAATGAAATCTGATGCAAAAGAGGTAAAATATAAATACAACGAGGAGAGCCATTTAGTTGGTATCATAGACGAATCGGCAATGAAGTTAACCCGCTTTGAGCGAAACCTATGGGGACGAATTAGTAAGATTACCGACGAGAAGGAAATTACCTGCTATTATGATACCGTTGGCAATTTAATTAGACTTCAATTTGAAAAAGATGCGGAGCGGTTTAGTTATGATCAAGCTGGTAACTTGCTTGCCTATTCAGATTCGATGGGAAACAGTATCAGTGCTAAGTTCAATGACCTGAACCAAATGACAGAACTACGCTTGTCTGTGGACTGGAAGCTTAAGATGGATTATGATCGGGCAGGGAATCTTATCCGTATAAGCTATCCAAGTGGTTCCACTATTTCATATGCTTATAACCGCCTCAATTGGTTAATGAGTGAAACATTTAATGATGAGACCAATTATTTCTATTACAATGCCTGTGGAGAAATAGTATTGCCGGATGAGCGAAATAGTACATCGAGTATTCGTTTTGGTAGTTATCAAAAATCAGCAACAGACTATTTAAATTTGAATAATCAAGAAGTGTATACCATTGCTCAGCAGCTAAAGGCTGGTAAAACGCGCATATTCTTTAACTACAAGAACCCCAATAGGAAGCCTGTTCAGATTCCTGCATCCGACTATCTTTTTACCATAGACCTTACAAAGGACTAGTTTGCTGACCTTAAGACAGGAGCTGAAATTAATTATGAGGCATTTGCTAAAAAGTAGTGGCACTTCACTATCTATCATCGGAATTAGCGATTATTTAATGTAATTTTGCAGCGAAAGCAGACCGTTCTATCGCTGTCTCGTTTTGGCGAGAGAGAGGAAAGTCCGGACAACGCAGGACACCAAACTTCTTTGTGAAGATACTCGTGAGGGTATAGAAGTGTAATAGAAAATAACAACCATGCTTGCATGGAAATGGTGGAAAGGTGGGGTAAGAGCCCACCAGTGTTGCTGGCAACAGTAACAGCTGTGCACCTTTTGGGTTGTAAGACCATGTATACCGACAGCTAAGGGTGGTCCGCCCAATGTCGGGGGGTAGGTCGCTTGAATCCGCTTCGGCGGGGCTAGATAAATGATAGGAGCCTGTCTTACGACAGGAACAGGATCCGGCTTATAGGTCTGCTTTTTTCTTTTTTTTACCAGTGAATTTTAATCCACTTTACACGGGTCATCCTGCGGCAGGTTTCTTTAATGTCGCCGTATACCAATCGACTCCATGATTCATCAAAAGTGTTTGCATGTAAAAACTCCTTAACATCCGCAGGAATAAGGCCAAAGCTGTATCTGTTATTGTTGGTGTTATTCACGTGTGTGAAGTTGGTAAAGCTGTAGGCATAAGAACTATCATTTACATGAATTAGCAATTGGTAATCAATAAATCCACAGGTTAGCATTTGCAGCTCCTCTGAGTTTGCTGCGAGATCTGAGCTCACTTCATTCATGTACTTAATTCGTCCGCTTGCAATTATTTCTCCGCTTTCAATGTTAGCGCTATCGAGGGCAAGGTCCTTGTCCTTTTCTATATAAGCAAGTGCTTTATTGAAAATTGCAGGCTTGTCAGGTTTTAGCGGGTAGCGTATATTCTCAATGGCATATGCTTGCTGCGATACAGCCATAAAATTTGACAATATCATTGCGGAGAGTAAAAACAAAGCTATTCTTAAATGTGATATAAGCATGTGTTTGTTACGTAGGCAATTGTTGAAAGTTGCCTATCTTTTTTGCAGGTCGTAATACCAGTTTTCGGTTTTCGCAACAGTATTCTCCGTATTCAGGTTGTTTTCGATATGAAGTTTTGCATTGGTTGCGAGTTCTTTACATAAAGCTCTGTTATTGTAAAGTTCCAGTATCGCTTTGTTTAATGCGCTTGCATCTCTTGATGGTACACGTATACCGCTGATATTATCTTCAATCAATTCGGTGTTGCCGGGAATGTCGGTGATGATAGGAGCAATGCCCAGTGACATAGCTTCTATAACTGATTTTGTAATGGACTCGCCAAATAAGGAGGCGAGTACAAAAACATCACTGGCAGCTACCACATTCAATGCATCTTCTCTGAATCCTAGAAAATGGACCTTATGCTGGTTTGGAGATCCTTCAAGCAGTTTCAGATTGTCTGGCGTATCCATATCACGACCAACCAAAAGTAAATGTATTGGGGCTTCAGGTGGAAGCTGGTCCATGGCTTTGAGCAAATAAGGAATACCTTTCATCTCTCGGTTATTTGCAACATTAACCAGCATGAAAGCATCGTTTGGCAGGCCTAGAGCTTTTTTAATATCGAATGGTTCATAGCCATCGTACCATGCTGTTTTATGCCCTTTATTTATAGTTAGCGCTTTCTGCTTGTTAAACATTAATTGACTTCTGATTAGCTTTTCAACGCCAATTGAATTGCAAAATATGCCATCCACTCTGGGGTGTAGAAATTTCAAGTAAGCCGTAGGGTCGTACCAATGAATATTGCCACAGTACCCACGGTACAACACAACCTTTACAGGTAAGCGTTTGGCTGCACGTATTCCATTGATAATAGATTTACCATTGAATAGGTGAATGATATCGTGTTTTTCCTTGATAAGTTCTGCACGAATGAACGCGATCTCAGCTTTGTCGAATTTTTTTTGTGGATGAAAATCAATGACCTTAATTCCTGCAGCTCTAAACTCGTTTGCATATTTGGCATCACCATAGGTCATAATATGAACCTGATGGCCACGCTTTGCCAGACCAATAAAGATCTCCGCCTCGGGGCGTGCCGTATGGTAATCGCGATAGTTGCTTATTACTAATATCTTCAGAGGTTTTGTGTGTGCTTGTTTCATAATTGCTTTAACTTGTAGATAAAGTTGGCTAAGCGACTGCTTTTTGTTGATGTAGCGGGTACGAATTAAGATTAGCGCTTTAGATTATCTCAAGGTGCTTTTTCTCAATCCAGCCTTCGTTGCCATCACTTAATTCAATATTCATCCAATTACCAACACTATCTTTCAAACTTACCTTTGTTCCTTCATGCAGCAGAAATAAGTCGGTACCGCTATTGTCTGGTGAACTTTTTACAGTAATTGACGGGCTAAAGACAATGGCTGAATGGCTGTCGGCAATTCGTGATTTTTGTTCAGATGAGGCATAAAGCGAGAATATGCTGATTAAGATGGAAAATATGGCGCCATAAAAGGCCAGCCGTTTTAAAATGCTGATTTGTGCATACATGAATATAAGTAGTAATGCTAAAAATACCACGAAGGCAATGAGACTTCCGTAGGCCCATGAATCAGTGGTGTAAAGACTAATGAGTTGTCCAATCCATTTGGATAGGAAGAATTCAGGAATGGCATCCAATTGATCCACTACATGTGTATTCGCCAGTTCAAGATTAAATGCAATGTCCTCGTCAAGCGGAGCCAGCAAGCTGGCGCGCTCATAATTAAGAATGGCAGAAGGTATTTGGCCGTTCTTATAATAGGCATTGCCCAGGTTGAAATATAGCTGAGCTGCTTCATAGCCGGTTAGTAAAACCTGCTCGTAGCTTTCAATTGCCTTCGAGAACTCTCCATTTACATAATATCCATTGCCTACCTCAATCAGTGATTGTTTGCTGTCTGCCATGGCAAACTGCACAACTATTAATGATATCAATACAAACAGTATCTTCTTCATGCTGGCTTATGTTTACTTTTTAATAATCTGTTCAAATTTACCAATGAGTTCCATTGCATCGCTGTAGATGCTCTGCATCTGTCCGTCTTGCTCGCCAGGTGCATATTGTGCGAATTCACACGTCTCCATCATCTCTGCATACTTATCGGTAAGTTGTTTGTCAGGACTAAATCGCTCCAAACTGCTTAGCACTTTATCACGAGTTAATTCGGCAACCGGAATGCTCAGCTTGTCGCTCAAATAACCATTAATGCCTGAAAGTATTTCTTGATAAAAGGCCGAATGTTCACCGGATTTTAAATGAGCATTTGCTTTCTTAAGTCGTTTAACCGCTTGCTTGTTCGCTCTTCTGGTACGCACCAGCGCAATGTTTGCGCTTTCTTTGGCACGTTTCTTTTGAAACAGGAATATGAGAAAGAATAGTGTTGTGCCGGCAAAATAAACAAACCAGTATTTCCACGATCCGAATAAAGCTTCATCTGTTTTCCTGAGTTCAATTTCACCGGTGTTAATGTATCGGATATCCTTACCAATGAATTTTACATTTTCTTTTGAGATACCTCCAACCACGGTGGTATTCTGATCATCATCGCCTTTTTCAATGTGCAACTTGTATTCATCAGATTGCAGGGTACGGTATTGTTTGGACCTGGTATCGAAATAGGTGAAATTAACTGCCGGTATTGTAAAGTCTCCCGCATGACGCGGAATGATCATGTATTCAAAGGTTTTGGTACCAGAAACTCCGACATTGGTGGTTGATAGATTTTCTCTGATTTTAGGATCATAGTCATCAAAGTCTGGCGGAAAGGTTATAGCAAATGGATCGATTAATTTGATGTTTCCGTTTCCGCTGATTTTATACTTTAAGGTAATGGCTTCATTTGTTTTGGCTGTTTGTTTATTGATGGTGGCAGTCATTTTAAATTCACCAACGGCACCGGTGAATCCTCTTGGTTGATTTCCCGGAAGAGCAGAAATAGTTATTGTTCGCGGTTTGCTTACTACATTTCTAACCACTGTTTTGTACTGCTGTACCTGTCTGCCAAACCAATCGCGACCAACACCCGATGGAACCTTTACACGGCACTGCAGTTCAAACGGGTCAATTGTAATCTCACCGGATTTTTGAGGTAACAGAATGTGTTTTTGAAAGATACCTACGTAGTAAACCTCGCCATTATAATTTTCGCGGAAAAGTTGCTTAGGTGTGTCCTTTATCTCCGATTTATAAAATCCATCATAGGAAGGAAACTTTGCATCGGTAAAGTCAAGTTGATTGGTTCTGGAGTATACCTTTAAGGCAACAACAATTTGTTCACCTACATAGGCCGATGTTTTACTTAAATCAATACGAACAAAAATGTCATCATTATTTAATCCACTTTGTTGTTGACCAGCTTTATTTGTTCTTCCTTTCACCACTTCAATGGTTACGGGGTTCGATTTGTAGGTTTTGTTTTTAACCTTTACGCTTGCGCCGGCTATGGTATGTTTGCCTACTTTGTTGGCCGATAATAAATAGGTATAGGTGTATGAGTTAACCCGACTAACTTTTCCGTTGACAATAGAAGTGCTGCTGTTGCTTCCTGTTTGTGGACCAACTAGTTTGTTAAAACCAGTGAAATTAGGAGCAGTAAAGCCCTGACCGCTGGCATTTAGGTTAAAGGTAATTTGAAATTGTTCTCCCAGCGTTACCACTTTTGGTGCTGTTGCTGTAAACGTAACTTTCTGCGCATTTAGGCTGCCAAAAAGTAATAGTGCAACTAATATGTTAATGAATTGCTTCATCATGAGTTATTGAAATAATTTATACAAAACTACCAGTCTTTTTCTAGTTTCTTTGGTCTTTGCTTCGATTTTTGATCCTGCAGTTTTTGAAGCACTTTTTTCTCTTCCATCTGCAAGGCCTTTAACATTCGCTCTGCATCTTCTTTTGATATTTCATCTTTTTGAGCCTGCTGCATTTGCTCCTCCTCTTTTTCTTCGTCGCCTTCTTCTGCTTGTTGCTGCTCTTGCTTTTCTTGCTCTTCTTTTTGTTGTTGTTCTTGTTGCTCCTGATCTTGTTGCTGCTGATCCTGGTTTTCCTGATCCTGGTTTTCTTGCTGATCTTGCTCTTGTTGGTCTTGGTTCTGATCTTGTTGCTGTTGCTGCTGCTGTTGTTCAGCCTCCTCTAGTAATTTTTGCGCAACGGCTAAATTGTATTTAGCAGCGGTGTCGCTTGGATTCATTCGCAGGCTTTGTTTGTAAGTGGCTATACTTTCTTCAAGTTTACCACCTCCTAACTGAGCATTCCCCAGATTATAATATGCTTCTCCCAGCTGTTTTTTATCATCACTTTTGGTAACTAACAATTCATACTGCTCGGCAGCTTCGTCAAACTTTTGCTGCTTGTATAATGAGTTGCCTAAGTTAAAACCGGCTTCATAGGAGTTAATGTTTTCGTCAAGTGCCTTGCGGTACCTCACTTCTGCATTTTGCATTACAATTGTATCTACCGCACCAGTGTCGTTTATGGCCAGGTAATATTCTTTGTTGCCTTTTCGAATTTGCTTTCGTTCTTTTTGCGCCATTGCATTGCCTCCAAGAAGTAAAACAAGCGCAAGCACCAGGCTATATTTTAATAGTGATTTTATCATTTCCCTTCAAAAATTTTAATGTTTTTAAAGTATTTATTCTTACGCTCCAGTATTATAAATTCCAGTAAAAGAAACAACAGGGCTAGCGCTATGAAGTATTGAAACTGATCTTCATACTCAGCATATAAACTGGTTTCCATTTCAACTTTATCCATTTTGTTAATGGAGCTGAATAGTTCTTTCAATCCTGTTTTTGTATTGTTTGCACGAATATATTTACCTCCACCTTCGGCAGCAATTTGGCTTAGCATGGTTTCATTTAGTTTTGAAACCACTACGTTTCCTTGCTTATCTGTTCTGAAATTTCCTCTTATGGAATTACCAATTGGAATTGGCGCTCCTTTAGGTAGGCCCATACCAATGGTATAAACAACAATGCCGTTCTCTTTCGCTTCCTGTGCTGCTGGAATTGCATCTTCCTCATGATTCTCACCATCTGTAATTACAATAATTGCCCTGTTCTTACCATCTTCGCTGGTAAACGATTTAGAGGCCATCTCAATGGCGATACCAATGGCAGTACCTTGCGTTGGAACGATGCTGGTGTTTATCGTTGATAGAATCATCTTAGCCGCGGCATAATCAGTTGTTAAGGGAAGCTGGGTGTAGGCTTCACCGGCAAACACAATTAATCCAAATCTATCGTGGTTTAATTGATCAAGCAGCTTGCTAATAGCCTGTTTGGCACGTTCGAGTCTGTTTGGTTGTATGTCCTCGGCCAGCATACTGTTTGATACGTCCAAAGCAATAACCATCTCAACTCCTTTGCGTTTAGTTTCCTGTAATTTGGATCCTACCTGCGGGCCTGCAATTGCAATAATTAAGGATGCAGCTGCCAACATTAGAAACAAATATTTGAACACAGGTCGCTTGGGTGAATGATCTGTCATTAACTGTTCTATAACTTCCCAATCGCCAAAGCGTTTTAGTGCTTTGCGCATTGCTGCACGGCCAATCCAAAAAATGATGACCAAGACCGGAATCAGTGCTAACCAGTATAAAATTTCTTTATGTGCGAATTGAAACATATCTTTTCATTTAAAATCTAAGGCACATTTCTAAAAATGCTTAATCGTAATACTATTTCTATCAAAAGGAACAAACCAGCATAAATCGCGAACATAAAGTACTCCTCGCTCTTACGGCTGTATTCTTTAACTTCAATTTTCGATTTTTCAAGTTCGTTTATTTCTTCATAGATAGCTTCAAGTTTGTTCTTGTTAACAGCTCTAAAATATTTGCCACCGGTAATTCCTGCAATTTCTTTTAGGGTTTCTTCGTCAATTTTAACTTCAACTTGTTGGTAAACTGTTTGTCCAAACATGTTACGCATTGGAAATGGAGCCATGCCTTTTGTGCCCACGCCAATGGTGTAAACTCTTATGCCATATGTTTTTGCAATATCGGCTGCGGTTGCAGGAGAAATGTCCCCGGCATTGTTTTCGCCATCAGTTAACAGGATAACCACTTTGCTTATGGCATCGCTTTCTTTTAATCGCGTAACCGCTGTTGCAAGGCCATAGCCAATTGCGGTACCATCCTCAATCATGCCATTCTTTACATCCTTAAACAAGTTGATAAGTACAGCATGATCTGTTGTTAGTGGGCATTGAGTGAAGCTTTCACTTCCGTAAACAACTAAGCCCATGCGGTCGTTTGGTCGGCCATTGATAAATTGCATGGCCACATCTTTAGCAGCTTCCAAACGGTTGGGCTTAAAATCTTCGGCAAGCATACTCCCCGAAATATCAAGCGATAGCATGATGTCGATCCCTTCGGTTGTTTCGTCGGCCCAGTTTAATGTAGATTGTGGTCGGGCCAAGGCAATTACCAATAGTGATAAACCTGCAATTCTTGCCACAAATGTAAGATGTCTGAAATAAGTTTTCCAGCCTCGGCCTGTTCCTTCAAAAGGTTTGAGGCTTGAGGTTTGAATGCTTGCTGATGATTTGTGCTGTTTGAAAATATACCAGATAAGCATCAAGGCAACCACAATGAAGAGGTAGAAAAACTCAGGATTTGCAAATGTATATTGATCCATTATTCTAGCTGTTAAAGTGATTTATTATCTGATTGATTGTTATCATTATTTAAGTCTGTTTTTTCTTCATCAGGCTTTGCACTGGATAAATCAACCTTTAGTTTGGTTTTAAGCACAAAGTCGTATGCATCCGTCATGCTACGTTCGTGCTCGTCTGGCAAGGGTTCCATTTTTGCAAACTTTACCAAATCGGCAAGGGTTAACATTTTCTTCAGCTTTTCAAAAAGTTCCTGATTAAGCAATCCTGTTGAGGCAATGGTTTCCAGAGTCTCATCAGATGTTTGTTCCATAGCAATTACCTGATAGCGTTCTTCAATGTAGGTGCGAACAATATCGGTAAGTTCACTTTGATAAATTTTATGTTTGCCTCGTTGCCATAGCTTTTTCTTTTTAAGCTCGTCAAGCGAAGATAATGCGGTGAAATCGGCCGGTGGCTTTGGCTTCGATCGTACCAGAATTGGTTTTGCCTCACCGCCTTTTAATCTTCTGATCAAAATAATTATAATGGCAATTAGTAGTAATCCGCCAAGAATATAGAGGCCGGTAGGTAGGGCTTCCATGAATGTTATTGGCGTATCAATTGGTGGTTTAATATCGGCAATGCCTTGCACCGAATCAATCTGAAATGTAAGGACTCCAAGGTATTTAGCCTGGCTTTCAATGGTGTCAGTAAATTGTCCGTTTGAGAAGGCAAATTTCTGAGGAGGTATAACATACAAGCCACTGTCAAATGAAGTAATCAGAAAATCCTGACTGATCTTCATCAACTTGTCAGTAATAAATAAAGTGTCAAGTTGTGATCGTTCCAGAATTTCAACTTTGTCGATAATAGTATCGCCATATAAAGGGAAATTAACGAATAAGCTGCGATCCTGCTCTACTTCAATGTGATATTTAATTTGATCGCCTAGTAAGATGACCGTTGTATCTAACCAGGTATTAACTGTAATTGCCTGGCCAGTTGTTTTTCCAGTTCCTGCCAGTACAATGAATATGAGTATTGCGATATTCCTAATTACGTTTTTCATAATAGCGGTATAGATTCTTGCTTACCTGCGTTTAAAAAGTTGAATCAAAGGTTTTACATAATCCTGATCGGTTCTGATCGGTGTCCAGTCAACACCACTTCTGGAGAAAATCTCTTTGTGATTTTGGCTGGTCTTATTCCACCATTCAGCATAGAGTCGTCGTACTTTTTTGCTTGAACTATCTACCCATCTTTGCTCACCTGTTTCTGCATCTTTCATACGCAGTAGTCCAATTGAAGGTAGTTCCGTTTCACGATGATCATAAATTTTAAGTGCAATCATATCGTGTTTTCGGTTGGCAATTTTTAGAGCTGTCTCAAAGTTCTCATCAATAAAATCGGAAATTAAAAATGCTGAGCATTTCTTTTTAATCACATTGGTTAAATATTGCAAGGCTTGTGCAATATCTGTTTCCTGATTTTCTGGTTTAAACTCAATAAGCTCTCTAATGATTCTTAAAATATGCGTTCTTCCTTTTTGTGGCGGAATAAACTTTTCGATTTTATTGCTGAAAAAGATCACACCAATTTTATCGTTATTCTGAATGGCAGAGAATGAGAGTACGGCGGCAAGCTCGGTTATCAGGTCTTGCTTAAGTTGTGTGCGTGTTCCAAAAACTTTCGATGCACTAACATCAACCAGCAACATTACGGTTAGCTCGCGTTCTTCCTCAAACACCTTGATGTAGGGATGATTAAAACGGGCTGTAACATTCCAGTCTATGTCACGAATTGCATCGCCATACTGATATTCGCGAACCTCACTAAAGGTCATACCTTTGCCCTTAAATGCACTGTGGTATTCACCGGCAAATAAGTGCTTAGATAAGCGCCTGGTCTTAATCTCAATCTGTCGAACCTTTTTTAATAGATCGGATGCTTCCACGGTTTTAGTTTAAATGCTACGTTTAAATTGGTTTCGGATAATCAAACTTCACTAAGGTACCTCTACGGTATTTAAAATTTCATTAATGATATCTTCACTAGTGATGTTTTCTGCCTCTGCTTCGTAGGTTAGTCCTATTCTGTGGCGCATTACATCATGACAAACAGCACGTACGTCTTCCGGAATTACATAGCCTCTTCGTTTGATAAAGGCAAATGCTTTTGCGGCAAGCGCTAAGTTAATGCTGGCACGCGGCGAACCGCCATATTCAATCATTGGCTTAAATTTCTCCAGGTTGTAATCGCCAGGGTTTCGAGTTGCAAATACAATATCGATGATGTATTTCTCAATCTTCTCATCCATGTAAACATCCTTCACCACTTCGCGTGCTTTTATAATATCTTCAGGTTTTAGAATGGCTGTGGCCTTCGGGAATTCCTTAGAGATATTCTGACGAATAATGGTGCGCTCTTCCTCTTTTGTTGGGTAATGAATAACCACTTTTAGCATGAATCGGTCAACCTGAGCTTCTGGCAGAGGATAAGTACCTTCTTGTTCAATTGGGTTTTGAGTAGCCAATACAAGGAACGGTTCTTCCAGACTGTAGGTTTCAGAACCAATGGTTACTTGTTTTTCCTGCATGGATTCTAAAAGTGCACTTTGTACTTTTGCCGGAGCACGGTTTATTTCATCGGCTAGAATAAAATTGGCAAAAATAGGTCCTTTCTTAACTACAAATTCTTCACGCTTTTGGCTGTATATCATTGTACCAAGCAAGTCGGCCGGAAGCAAATCAGGAGTAAATTGTACTCTATGAAACTTAGCTTCAATGGTGCTGGCAAGTGTGTTAATTGCTAAAGTTTTTGCCAAACCCGGAACACCTTCTAAAAGAATATGTCCATTGGCCAACAAGCCAATTAGTAAACTTTCCGTTAAGTGTCGCTGGCCTACAATCACCTTATTCATTTCCATGGTAATCATGTCAACAAAGGCACTCTCTTTTTGAATCCTTTCGTTTAACTCTTTAATATCAACGTTGTAACTCATAATCAGAATTTTTCTAGATGTTAATCTGAAATTTTTAAACTCAAATAAAAAATATTATTTGTCGGTTTTTATTGTTTTGATACAAAATAAACGTTTTGTAGTCTTAAGAAATTTATATTTTTGTTAAAAAAAGTTAAAGCCTTAAATCGTTGAAAAACAGATATTTTATTCAGTTATCATATAAGGGAACAGCATTCGTTGGATGGCAGTTTCAGCCCAATGGAATTTCGGTTCAGGAAACGCTCGAAAAGGCGCTAAGTTTGATTTTACGCGAAGCAATTGCCGTGACCGGATGTGGACGGACAGATGCCGGTGTGCACGCCAAGTTTTTCATTGCTCATTTTGATGCCAGCAAGGCCATTGCCGATACCTCGAAACTTGTGTACTCCCTTAATAACGTTCTTAGTAAGGATGTTGCCATTCAGCGAATTTACGAAGTTGATGAAGCAGCACATGCGCGTTTCGATGCCAGTTTGAGAACTTACGAATATTGGATTGCTCAGGCGAAGGATCCGTTTAACCTTGAGTTTGCAAGTGTGAATACTCGTGAGTTAGATATGGAGGCAATGAATGAGGCAGCACGTGCACTTTTCGATTACATCGATTTTACCAGCTTTTCGAAGTTACACACCGATGTGAAAACCAATAATTGTAAAATTACTGAAGCAGCCTGGGTTCGCCGCGATGGACTGCTCGTATTCAAAATAAGTGCCGATCGATTTTTACGAAACATGGTTCGCGCAATTGTAGGAACCTTGCTCGAAGTGGGTGTGGGCAAATTGGACCTTGCAGGATTTAAGAAAGTGATAGAAGCCAAGGATCGTGGCCAAGCAGGCATGTCTGTTCCCGCGCATGGTTTGTATCTAACAAATGTGGTATATCCGTAAGTTGTGAAAACTTAATTAATTTAGAGACCATTGCTAATAAATAAGCACTATTAATATAAAAAGACACTTCTATTTAATAACCGTTTTCATTAAATATTAAAAGTTATTTGTATACACGTGAATAAAAAGAACTTCATAAACTTTTTTAGAATACCTGGTTTGATATTGATTTTTTTGTCAGCGGGATTGCTCATAAGAGAGTTATTGCAGTACAATACGCTTCCTAGTATGAAAGACCCTGTTTTAGAGCTAGTCGATTTTTCTAAATACAAAGAAAACGCATTTAATAATAGTATTGTGTGGAATATATTCTTAGTTCTTGGTCTCAGTATTTATTTAGGCTCAAAAAAAGTGAAAGAATAATGTGGGCAACAAATACTTTACGCTAGCGCGATTTTGTAATTCGTGCTTTTAATGAATACCAACTATTGCTTGGGGCGTGCACAATAGAAAAAATAGTTCATTTGGCAGATTGTGCTAGAATTGAAGGTGACGTTAATGAATAAGCTTCGAAGTAAATGAAAAGGTTTTTGCGTTGGAATGTCTAACAAATACTAGCCGCAAGACATTTTATAATTCCTCCTTAAATTCCGGGTAATGTATCTACAAACATTAAACTCACCACAGAGGCTGCACCAAGAATCACAATTAGTGCTCCTGCAATTTTGTTAATCCACCAAATGCTTCTTAGTCTGATTTTGTGTCGGAAGAAGTTAATAACAGTTGCCAATATGAGCCACCAAAGAATGGTACCAATTAATACGCCCGAAACGGTTAGTAGCGTGAGGTATGAACTGCCGTCTTCACCAGCCAGCCCGATTCCGGCAAACACAGTTCCAAAGAAAATTACAGTAATTGGATTGGAAAGTGTTAGAAAAAAGACTGAAACAAAATCACCGAAAATCCTGCCTTTTGTTACTTTTTGTTTGCGGGCTTGTTTAATGGTGTTGGTGTAAAAAACCTTAACACCAACAACTATTAGGAATAGTCCGCCAATGCCGCGTATGTAAAATTGCTGTTCGGTAAGAAAATCGGAGATAATGCTTAGGCCAAATCCTGCAATAGCAGCAAACAGCGTATCGGCAAAGGCTGCACCCAGACCTGACAAAAAGCCAATCCAGATGCCCTTGTTTAGCGTACGCTGTAGGCAGAATACAGCAATTGGCCCCATGGGCGCAGATACTGTAAGGCCAATAATTATTCCTTTTAAAATAAATCCGATTACCAAAGCTTAAATCTTTGACGCAAAAATATGAAATAATGTCAGCTTAAAAAAGGTCTGTAAGCATTACTAAACATGTGTTATAAGCTTTTATAAAATCCTGTTTGGTGAATGTATCGTTCATTAATTGGTAAATGTTGATTCTGGTTGCTAAGAATTATTAATAATCTGCAAAAAGGTTATTTGTAACTTAATCGTGCAAGTTGTCGTAATACCGTGCACAAGTGTGTGAAAGCACACATTTGGTAGCTTCTCTTTTTTAGGGGAGATTTGTTTGTATATAAGAGATTGAGAAATGAGTATGCCAGATAGCCAGCAGTTTGATGATGTTTTTGCCCGGAACAAAAAGTTCCCGAGAGCAGAGAGTATCTTTTCATTCAACTATAAAACGTTTGATGAGATTAAAGACAATGCTGTATTTGTAATCGATTCGGATGTGCTGTTGTACTTGTATGATGCTAAAATCTCATCCATTCAAATTATTCAGGATTTATATCAGGAACTTATTTCGTTAAATAGATTTTTTGTGCCAGCACAGGCCGCCCGTGAGTTTGCCGATAATAGGGGAGCTTACCTTGAGCAATTACAGGCGTTCTTAAAGGATAAGAATGAAATAGAAAAGCCAGGCTTTAAGTCGGCTTTAAAGCAATTGCCTCCAATTGTAAAATCGTTTCCGGAGTTTGAAGATTTAAAGCGAATTGAGAAAGAAATTTACAGCGAGCTGGAAAATTTTAAATTCAAAATTCTGTTTAGCGAGTATGAAAAGAAAATGGAGTCTTTAATGAGTGCTTCGCAGAGCTGGATGTGGAACGATCCAATTGGATCCATCTACAGAGAGTTATTTCGTAATCAGGTGGTGGTTGATTTAAATAATTTTGAGAGCAGACAGGAGGAGCTGAAAACCGAATTGGAATTTAGGACCACTCATAATATGCCGCCAGTTTCAAATAGTGCTGACAATGATGATAAGGGCGTTGGCGATTTTCTGAAGTGGCAGGTTATGCTGCAGTTGGGCAAAGACCTTAATACGAATGTGGTTTTTATAACTTCACCCGAAAAGGAATCGTGGTTTAAGATCAATAACAACGATCAAATTTTTCCAAGGCACGAGCTCTGCTATGAGTTTGCTAATCATACCAAAGGGATGTCGTTTAATATCGCAACTCTTTCATCGGTTATGCGTTTGTTTAATTTCGATAAGGATTCGATAAAAGACATTGAACAGATTGAACGGAAAAACAGCAAAACAAGCGCTGCTCCTCAGGGTATCGAGTGGAAAAGCTTTAGCGACAGAGACATTAATAATGCGCCGGAGAAACCTGGAGTGTTGCTCTTAAAAGATGATGCTGACCAGATTGTTCGCATTGAAACTTGTAAGAATGTATTTAAGAAATTAGGCAAGTACATGCAGAAGGAGCGAACCGAAGGGCTTCATCTTGCTTATTTTGGTTATCACTTGATTGATGATCCGGTGGTTGCTAAGTTAGTTGAAGAAAAATTGAGTGATAAATATTTGTAGTAAAAAGTGATATCGAAAAATAGAAATAAAGAATACAAAACTCTCCGGCGCTCAAGCCTGATGGTTACGGTATTGCTGCTGCTTTTTGCCGGTTGGCAATATGTTATTTCTATTCATGATTTTCTTCAAGTGAACAAACCTGTAGCCAATGCACAGGTATTAATTGTGGAAGGCTGGATGCCTGATGTTTGTTTACAGCAAGCCTATGAAGAATATTCAAGCAATAATTATAAATTAATAATCACCACCGGAGGTGCTACTCCTGATGAGTTTGTAATGACTGATAAAAGCTCGATGTTTTATGATTTTTCGGAGCAAGCACTACCGCCTAAAAAGAATACAAATATTCAGATATTGGCCAGAGGTACTAAATGCGACAAGGTTTATCCGCACATGAATGTGTATGTAAATAATGAGTTGGTAGGAAGTACATTTGTGAGCAAACATGTTCAGGCTTATGAACTAAAGCTAGATGAAGCAGTACTTATTGATGATTTAAAGTTGGAATATACCAATGATGGTTTTAATGAAACTGAAGATCGGAACTTGATTGTTGAATCGGTACAGATAAATGAACACGTGTATTCAGCAAGAAGCCATCTTGTTACTATTGATTATGGCTATAAGCAGGTTAAAACTTATTATTATAATTATGCTGATAAGGCTGCGGCTTATATGATGAATTTAGGATTGACTTCGAAAGAGTTGTTAGCATTACCTACAGAATGTGCGACAGGATCAAAAACGGTTGCCAGTGCACGAACAGTTGCACAGTGGTTTAGCAAACATCCGGATAAATATGAAAGCGCCAACCTAATGAGTATGGGAGTGCATGCTAAAAGAAGTCAACTGGTGTTTGAAGATAATCTTCCGTCATTTTTAAATCTTGGCATAGTGTCAACAAATCATCCGGCCTATAATCCTAAAATTTGGTGGCGAACATCAAAGGGAATAACATCAGTAGCTAAAGAAACAATTGGATATATTTACTTCAGCATATTTAAATAGTTATATCTAAATTGTAGCAGATTAAATTGAATAAAAGAACAAATAATGATAAAAGCAGATTTCAAAAAAATATTGAGGATTTCACTGGTGTTTTCACTGGCGGTAATTCTTTTTGGTTCTTGCGTTCCAAAGCGAAAACTAATGTATCTTCAGGATGAGGACCGTTTAAATTTGAAGGATAGTTACTATAATATACCACCATCGCAACGGCTAAAACCACACGACAATATTTATATTAAAGTATTAAGTATAGATCGCGAGGTAAAGGAACTTTTTATGATTGAAAGTAATGGGCTATCGAATGACGAGTCGGATTTGCTCTTTTACGAATTATCAGATTCTGGTTATATTGATTTTCCGTTTGCCCGAAAAGTTAATTTAATGGGGTTAAATATTGAAGAAGCCAAGGAGAAGCTATACCAAGTGCTAAAGGAGTACATTACCGATGATTTTGCATTGCATGTGAAAATGGCCAATACACGAATTACGGTTTTGGGCGAGGTACGAAACCCCGGAACCTTCAGTTATTATAAAGATCCGTTAACTGTGTTTCAGGCAATAGGAATTGCCGGAGGTATTGAAGCATATGGCAATCGAGAGAGTATTTTAATTATTCGAGAAGAGAATAATCAGCTTACTTATAATTACATCGATCTGACGGAGAAAAATATTGCAGGTTCTAAGTTTTTCTACTTGCGCCCGGACGATACAGTAATAGTGGAACCTGTTAGGGCGAAGTTTTACAACATGGGGCCAATCAATTATTCAAATGTATTGTCGACCATTACAACAGCAATGGCACTGATTATTTTCCTTAATCAGGTAACATTACCTTAATATTTAAAATTGTGAATCCAACCGAAGAAATATTTACCAAAAAAACAGATTACAGAGCTGTTCTGTTTAATTTCATAAAGTATAAATATCATTTTGTTGCTTTGGTGTTTGTGTTCCTGGCCGGTGCATTTGTAATTAATAAACTAACCAATACTATTTTCGAGAATAGGTCAACTTTGTTGTTTTCCGATCCGAATACCAAGTCGTTTTTAACCACCGACAACATGATGCAGGGATTTGGTGGTAACATTAATACCGATAACCTGGAGAATGAGCTCGGAATATTAACATCTTACACCATGGTTCAGCAGACGCTGCAGGAAATGGACTTTGATGTTTCGTATTATCATGAAGTAAACTTGCTCGATAAATTGAATGTGTACCTTACCAGCTTTGTTGTTACATCAGAAATATACAAGAATAGCCCATTTACTGTTTTGTTCGATCGTACTAAACTACAACCAACATACATCCCATTTGTAATAACACAAATTGATGAGGAGACCTACCGAATTTCTGCCAAAGGAAACAAGGTGGAGATGTTTAGTTATATAACGCATGAAGTAGAGGATGTGGTGAATAGCATAGATTTTAAGGGAGAATATAAATTCGGAGAACTTATAGAGTCTTCTTACTTTAAGTTTAAAGTAATGCTGAATGAGAATTCAGACACGCCAAATTATAAAAATGGCTCCTTGTTTTTTCAATTTAATAATACCAATTATCAGACGCTCGATATAATGGGTAGAATGACGGTTGAGCCAACCAGTGAAACTTCTACACTAATTGAAGTGAAATTGAATGGCGAGAACAAAGAGAAAATTACCGACTTCTTAAATATTTATACTTCGGTTTATTTAGAGCGTAATCTTGAACGAAAGAATCGTATCGCAGTTAGCACTGTAGATTTTATCGAAACGCAAATTGCTGAGATTTCTGATTCTTTGTCTGATGCAGGAACGCGTCTGCAAGATTACAAATCGTTGTATAGCGTTACGGACCTTGGTTTTCAAGGGCAGCAGAATTACAACCAGGTAATGCAATTGGACGATGAAAGATCCAAACTGCTTTTACAGTTTCAATACTACAGTTACATTAACGATTACCTTGAGAAGAACGAAGATGTAGGAGCTATTTCAGCGCCTTCTTCAATGGGAGTTGATGATAAGGGATTGAATGACTTGATAACCGAGTTAATCCTATTAAATAACAGAAGGGTGAATCTGATTAGAAAAAATACCGATAAGAACATATTTCTAGGGAAAGTAGAGCGTGAGCTGCAAAATTTAAAGGCCACCATACTCGAGAATGTTAAATATAATTTGTCGACTACCCAGTTAGCCATTAACGAAAATAAGAGCAGACGTGTAAAACTCAATGCCGAGATTAGTGCTATACCGCAGCGTGAGCAGGAGCTAATTGGAATGGACAGAGACTTTAAGTTGAACGATAATATCTATACATTCCTTTTGGAGAAACGTGTTGAGTCACAAATTGCAAAAGCAGCCAATGCACCTGATTGCGAAATTGTTGATCAAGCGCGTGCATTAACTGCAGGACCTATAGCACCTAAGCGTAGTCTGAATTATATTATTGCAATATTCCTGGGGCTGTTTATTCCTTTTGTGGTGATTATGATCAAAGATTTTCTGAACGATAAAATTGTGAATAAACGAGATATTGAGAAGATCACTAAGTTTCCATTGGTAGGAATTGTTACGCACGATGAGAACAAGGATGACCTCGTTTTATATAACGATCCGTATTCAACCGTTTCTGAGTCTTTCAGAACAGTTAGGACGAATATGCATTTGAATGCACACAATCGGAACTTGCAATCGTTTCTGGTAACAAGCTCATACAGCAATGAAGGGCGAAAGTTTGTGGCGGTAAATATGGCCATTGCTTTTGCAATGTTTGGGAAAAAAACGGTGTTTGTATCGTTCAATCTGCGCGAACCCGAAATGCATAATTACTTTTCGTTAGCCAATGATGTTGGTGTTTCGTCGTTCTTGTCGGGTGAGAACAACTATGAAGATATTACGCAACCAACACAAATAGAGAACCTTGACTTTATTGCGTCGGGGCCACAAACCTTCAATTCTATTGAGTTAATTGCATCAAGCAGGACAACCTTGCTGTTTAATAAACTAAAGGAAGTGTACGACTATGTAATTGTTGAATCTGCTTCAATTGGATCAACCACAGATTCGTATTTGTTAATGGATTATATGGATATTAATTTGCTTGTTGTTCGACAAAATCATACGAGCAAAGGTGTCTTGTCTTCAGTTGTTCAGAATCTTACTGACAATAAAGTTCGTAATGTAATGACCTTGCTAAACGATGTAAAGCCTTCAGCTAATCCTTATGAGTTTGGATATGAACTTTCTTTAATGAATAAATCTAAGCGGAAGCTTTCGTTAAGGAATTTGTTTTATAGGGAAACATCGTAGCAATTAGCAACGAGCAGAGATGTCAAGAATTATGTTGTAAATTTTTCGTGAATTTTCTACGTAGCTGCTACCACCTCGGCGTGATTGCTGGACAACTAAGTTGCTGCGGATTTGTAGAAGTTCATTTCTGTCGCTTAGATCCTCAATTAAGAAGTTTACTAAGACATTGTCGATTAATGAGATAATTTGTACTGTTGTATTCATGATGTCTGTTTTATAGTTTATAGACTTCATGATTTGTGAAAAGGTTGTATCGAAGCTGAAAAAAAATTAAATTATTGTTAATTTGATCTCAAACACGCATTTATTGGCGATTACATATAGAGCGATAATCGCAATATCTGCACAAGTCTCTATTTTCTGTTTGTGAGAATGCTATTTGTGGATTAAATATATCGCTAAGTGTTTGGTTCAATAAACCACGATACTCTTCTTTAACATCATCATAAATAAGAGCTTGTTTGTTAATTTGTATTTGCGGATTAAAGTCTTTGGAGAAGATGTCTTTTACAGAGTAAATACAAGGGCTTAGCTTGTGCATGCTGGTTTGTTCGTTAAACATAGTTGCATATAGCAGCACCTGCAGAATACCACGTTTACGCTGTTTTGCCGTACTATCAAAAAGTTCGTCAATGGTTTTAATGGATTTTTCGTCTTTCCCTGTTTTGTAGTCAATAATCCGTACAACTCCATTGGTGTTATCAATCCGGTCGATG
>JBFHES010000019.1:0-32293 GCA_041584015.1 Bacteroidales bacterium | reverse complement strand
TACATGGACTATTACTCCCTTTAATCCGGTTAACCTTGGATGGGGAGGATTAGGGACCAACAATAAAATATTCAAGATTGTATATCATCCAACAATCCCCAACCTTGTGTTTGTTGGCACATCAATGGGGGTGTATAAATCTACCGATAACTTGGCCACCTGGACACAGGAACTTTCAAATTCTGACATAACTGACATTGAGTTTCATCCGACCAATCCAGATATGCTGTATGTGTACGACGATTATTACTGGAGTAACTGGCAGAATGTGATTTTCCGATCAAACGATATAGGCCAGACTTATACCGAGTCGAATACCATCGCCGGAAATAATGATGCGAAAGGACATATTGCGGTTACACCTGAGTGTCCGGATTGTGTTTATTTCGCTTCATCAAATGGTGTTTGGAAATCTACAGATACAGGTATTAATTTTACGTTCCTAACCGATCCGGAAGGAAGTTGTCATGGTTTTGCAGTTTCCGATATCGATTCCTCATCAATGATTTATGCATATGTAGATACGTATGCCAGTACCAATGGTGGCGCAACCTTCGACCAGGTTACCTGGTGGGCGAATGGAACTCCGGATGGAACTTATGTGCATGCAGATATTAGAGCAGCAGAATGCCTTAATGGTGTTTATTACATGGGAACCGATGGCTATTTAGCCAAAAGTAACGACAATGGTATTACCTGGCAGCGTTTGAATGACGGCACTGGAATTCGTGAGTTTTATGCTGTTGGTTTATCGCAATCTAACTGGAATGTGCAAATGGCAGGTTCGCAGGATAATGGCACAAGTATTCTTAATGCCAATGGTTGGATTGAATGGAACGGTGGTGATGGTATGGAAGCCATTGCTCTGCCTCTAAATCCGGATTGGATGATTGGAAGTTGGCAATATGGAACGCGTCAGCGCACCATTGATGGTGGACAAACGCGTCAAGGTATAAGCACTCCGCAGAGTGGATCAGATCAAGCTGATTGGCTAGCCCCGCTGCTGTTCAATCCAAATCACCAAATGAAAGTATATCATTTTAGCGATAGTGTTTTTGTCTCAAATAAATTTGGTGGTGATTGGCATTATGTTGGATCTCCGGGAATTGGTAAAGTAAAAATTGCAGCAATAGCTGAAAATAATTCGGCCTTAATGGTTGTCGGTCGAAATGATGAATTGTATTTGTCACAAGATACAGGAGCTACATTTACGAGTATTAGCAATAATTTACCGTCATATTCAATTACTGATATTGCCTTTGACCCACGCCACGATAGTACCTTGGTGGTAGTATATAATCGCTACCAGAACGATGGAAAGAAAGTTTATATCTCACATAACTTAGGTGCCGACTGGACCAATATTACCAGCAATCTAGGCGATATGCCAATTCGTACAGTGGTTATCGATCATTCGGCTGAACGAAATATTTATTTGGGTGCTGAAATAGGTGTCTATTATAAGCCGATGGATGCTACAGACTGGATTTCATATTCACCGGGATTAGCAACAACTACAGTACGCGATCTTGAAATTCAATATGGAACCAATGTACTTAGGGCGGCAACCTGGGGGCGTGGGCTTTGGGAGTACACACTTGCAGGTAGAAACGATTATCCGGCAATACTTACAACGGAAATTACAAATCCACCTACTCTCAATACGCCAGGCGAGAACTTCAATCAATATATTACATCTGTTGTTTCATACGATGGAATTTTAAGTGAAGTATTTGTGCAATGGTCGTTGAATTCAATTGATTTTTCCAACAGCATAAGTATGAGTAATACGCAGGATAGTACTTGGGTAAGCCAGAATGCCATTCCGAATTATCCTCCGGGAAGCAATATTTACTTTAAGGTGTTGGCAGTTGGAGCAAACGGTGATACCACGGAAACCTATAAGTTTATGTATACAGTGGTTGAATTTAAGCACTGCGAATCATACGGAAATATGAATTATACAACTGCGGTTACATTGGTGGATTTTAATGGTATTTATAATTCCACTGGTAAAACTCAGCCTTATACTGATTATTCGGCCACTTCATCGGCAAGTGTTGAAGCCGGCAATACCTATACATTAAATGTGAATTTAGATACGGATGGGAATTATGAGATTTACGCCAGAGTTTGGGTTGATTGGAACAGAGATGGAGATTTTGAAGATGCTGATGAATCATATGATTTAGGCACTGCCCAGAATACGGCTAATGGGCCAACAAGTTTATCTCCTTATGCTTTGACGGTGCCTTTAGGTGCTGATGGTGGAGAAACCAAGCTACGCGTTGCTGCAAAATATAGTTCAACACCAATAGTGTGTGAAACAGGTTTTGATGGTGAAGTAGAAGATTATGCCTTATTTGTTTCCTGTCAGGCAGCTGCCGGAAGTTTAAGCGTCGAGAGTTGTGATGAATATACGTCTCCGAGTGGCTTGTATTCTTACGGCATTTCGGGCTTGTATAGCGATACACTGCTAACCATGAGTGGTTGCGACAGTATTATTTCAATTGATCTGACAATAATAAATATAGATACTGCAATAACTGAGGTGCAGGGAGTATTATCTGCAGAAGCAGTGGGAAGCACGTATCAGTGGATTGATTGTAATGATAATTATTCATGGATTAGTTCTGCACAATCACAGAGTTTTACGCCTGATTCTAATGATAGTTACGCGGTTATAATCTCGCAGAACGGTTGTGTGGATACATCTAATTGCTATAATGTGTTGCTTGTTGGTTTAGAAGATCTGAAGCTTAGCGAGATGGCCACAATTTATCCAAATCCAAGCAGTGGTTTATTTGTGGTTGACCTTGGTGCTGAGTATTCCGATGTTACCGTTGAACTGAAAGATGTAATGGGTAAGATTATTCAAGCAGAGATTATTGCAGGAGCACGTACCATTCAAATGCAAACTGATTTGAGTTCCGGAGTGTATTTTGTTGCCATTTATTCTGGTAACGAGAAGGCGGTATTGCGCTTACTTATTAAGTAACTCCAGTTAAAATGCAAAATAAAAAAGGCAGCCCAATGGCTGCCTTTTTTATGAGATATCTTAAGGAATAGTTTAGTTTATAGAGAAAACAATCGGGGAGAGGCTGCGTTCGTCACCATCCGGTCCAACGGCAACAATATCTTCGAAAAGAATATTTTGTCCTCTGTTCATGATTCTGATCTGATTAACCATTTCCTCCGTTAAATCGCCGTCTTTTGCTTTATAGTGAAGTACTGTAAAACCTCGCTGTACGGTCATCATAAATGATTTTACTTTAAATGAAAGGTCGTATTCAAAGTCGTTAGGCATTTTAGGAACTATTGAGCCTGCTGCTACAATCAAATCTCTGTTTATAAAGCCCTGACTTTTATTGGCAATGGTAGCCACTGGATCGGGTAGCTTTTTTACCCTGAATTTCTGAATACCCATTTCTTTCATGGTACCATTTACCAGTGCAGAGACTTTTATGGTTGCTTGCCGGTAACCTACCGGAACATTAGCGTTCCATTCCTCGCTATTCGGAATCCGCTCCAGGCTCCCAATTGAAATGGTAGGCATCAGTTTTTCTTCAGGAACACCAGGCGCCGAGATAGATATGTTATTGTCGACCCCAACATAAAGAACATTCATTTTTGTTGCAGATACTGTAAGTGAAGGTTTGGCAACAATAAACTCATCGGAGAAATGATATTCCTCGAGATCACCTAAGTTGTTTGCTACTCTTACTATTCCTGCGAATTTTTGGACACCTGCTCGTGTTGCCGGGATATTTACGTTTATTTTTCCATTTGATGAGCTTAGGTTCATTGCATTTGGAATTTCTTCCACAGCAAGTGAGTCTATCCCTGGCAGGTAATAGGCCTCTGGGTTTTGACTGGTATCATATGCCGCGATTACAATTTCTGCTTCGTAGCTGTCGCCCACAAATACATAATTACTGCGTGCCAATACTTTTACATTCACATTGTCGTAGTTATAGTCTTCTGCACTAATTGCTTCATACAAGTTTTTAACGATGTCGTACTCCGCATTGTATACCTGCGCAATTAGGTTGTTAAGAATGGCAATGTCGGCAACCAGAATGGTATAATAGAATTGATGCATTTCCCAGTTCTGTAGTTGTTTGTCAGCGTCGTAGTATACGCCGTTGGTTTCAAGGCCCAAGCGGATTTTATGTCGATATCTTTCGTCAACCAATTCGGTCATTTGTGTTCGAAATTGCTCCAGTTTAATCCGGAGCTCACCGGCTTTACCTGCCGATCCATCATTAGAGTTACCTATGAAGTAGTTGGTCGGTTCGGTATAATTGTCTTTAGCCTGAATGTCTGTGAGCTGGATTGCCTTAGCGGAATCAAGGGAGATTTTCTCAGTGTATGAAATTACCTCATATTTTAATGTTTCTATATATTCCATTAGGTCGCTAGACATCATTCTGGCTTCCTTGGCTTTTTCCCAGAACGGACCTACCTCGGTTGGATTATAATTATAGTCTTTTTCAAATGTATCATAGGTTTGCCTAATTTTTTTTGCGAAGTTCTCGTTATTAATAACTACACTTTCATTAACAACTAAAAAAGCATTAATTACTTCTTTTGACACGTTAAGCGCAAGAAGGGCGGTTAGTACAAGATACATGATGGAGATCATCTTCTGCCTGGGAGTTTCATTTTCTGCTGCCATAATTAATTGGTCTCAGTTTATTTGATAGAGTATTGTTTCTAGCCTATTTACAAGAAGAACTATAGTGTAAAGTCGATTAGTAATGTTCTTCTCAATATTATTGTTGCGATGTAAATTAGTGATTTTTATAATTGAAAAAGTTTGGCATTAAAAAAGTTATGCGCCATGTTATACACAATTGCTTTACTGGCTTATAGTGTAGAGTAGACTAATGGTTGGGAAATTGTCTCTCAACCTTTCCAGATCACGAATTTCAACAGAATATACCAGATGGTGCCCAACTCTTGGTCCTGCTCCTGTATAGCTCGTTCCAATGTTATCAATAATTACTTGCGGTGTGTTTGATAGTTTTATTTTTCCAACAGGTATGCCTGCTTTGCACTGATTAGAGCCAACATATTCGCTGGCTGTAAGCATTAGATCAAAACCGTCAGGTACTTTGCCTGAAACGATTTGAACAGAAACAGAATAGCTTGGTTCGTTCTGATCCAAAACAATGCTATAATTCAGCCATTTTGTGTCATCTTCAAAAAACTTTAGCTCATGGCCTGGTCGCGACACTGGCTTAAATTCAAGAGATTTAGATCCTGTGCTGGAGATTGATAGTCGGTTTTGTGCTTCCGACGAATTGCTTAGTAGCATAAGCATGAATAGGAGCAGCGGACCGCCAATATATTTTTTTAGACTTTTCATTATCGTTTTCTTTTTGGGGTTGATGAAAATGATTTTTGAAATTTCACTTTACGTGCTTTCTTTTTTATTTTAATGTCAATAGTTTTTTCTTGACTTGGTACTAATTCTGCATTAAACGTATCTGTGATTAGCTCATATCCCGATGGAATGCCATTGTCGTATACTTTTAATGTCCATGAACCTGGGCGTAAATCTTTAAATATGTAATTGCCATTTTTATCGGTTATTACCCTATACATTTCCTCATCTGTTTTAACTTCGATAATTAGGTTCTTAATCTTTTCTTTTACACCTATGTATTCCTTTGCACCAATGTTATCGTCGTTTTCAATAATTAGTTTTCCAGATATGCTGGCTGATTTGGTGTAGGAGATCTCAAATACATTTTCTTCGCCCGGGATAATTGAAATAGCATATGGTCCCGGTCGATCGGCAATGGAATGTAGTCCCATTTTTGAGTCATCAATGTACAGGTTGCTTGTGCCTGCTCTTACCATCGGGAAGTTAAATTCACCTTTTTTGTTGGTAATAGCTACACTTCCGGCATAAGTTAATACAACACCTTCAATCTTGTCAACGCCCTTGTTAATAATCCTTCCCGTAAGACTTCCAAGGTTGTCTTTCTTACGTAATGGCGCGTTAAACGTATAGGTATACTTTACAAGAAATTGTAATTCCTTTTTGTTTAATGTGTTTTTAACCAGATTATAGTAAGTAGATCCGGAAATTTCATGCTTTTTATTAATGGTGTATCTAAAGCTTAAATCGCAAATACTACGGTCTTTATAATATTCTTCAAGTTGATAATTGCTTTGGAAAGCGCCTGAGATGTTAAATTTATTCCAAACCGCATAAACTTCAGCACCGTAGTAAAAATCATTTAAATCGGAGGACAGGTAGCGGCGATTTCCCATATAATTGACAAACGTTCTGAAGTTGAACTTATCGTTAATCATGTATTTAATATTTATACTGGCCCGCTTGCTATTGGTGAGTTCTCCCTCTGTTTGCGATAAGAAGTTATTAATTTTTCCAACCTCAGCACTGAGGTTAATTCTAAATTGATTGAGTGAATGGCTTAACGCAATTTTTGCTGTTGATTCCTCGAAGTGAAAGAGTTTAACCTGCAGCCGGTCTTCGCTGCTTCGTTTTACAACACCAAGACTTAAACTATGATTTCTATGCAACCTGAAACGTATTGCTAGATCGATGTTTGATGTGTAGGGCGCATTGGAGAACATGGTGTCAAGTGCAATGTTCGATTTACTTGAAGTGTAGAAAAATGCAAGATTTGCTTTTTTAAATACATGTAAATTTAAGCCACCCGATAAATTCTGCGTATTGGAGAAATACCCAGGGAAGTCTTCATCTGCTTTGGTGATGTTGAAGTAGGAGCGGAAAATAGAATAATTGGCTTTCAGGTTAGCTTTGTAAGCTTTAGTAAATTTACCGTTTGCCAAACCGCTTGAAATTTCGGTCTCAAAGTTACCCCAACTCTTAACTCTTGCAATTGCAGCTATGGTGCTAATATGAGCAGTGCTTCCATCTGCGTATGATTTCATTAGATGGCCTGCTGTGGCAATGTATTTTTGGTCGACATTGTAAATAGCATATGCCGCGTTAACCATTTTTAGCCCTGGATAGAATCGCGGAATATTTGCAAAGGTTCCAAAGGTCATTTTATTTTTTTTGTACTCATATTTTGCCCCTCTGCCAAATCTGGATGATTCGGTTAAATCTGTTAATCGGTAATTGTTATCACCCACAAGAATGGAGTGATGTTCCGATTGGTATAAGGCGTGATAGGAGTCGTTGGTTCCCAGGATTGGTTTGCCATCACGGTTTGGTCCTCTAAGCCGAAAACTTAGATTGTCATTTCGTTTGCGTGATAATTGGTTGTTGCCAGTAATCTCAAACATGGCCGCGTAACCACGCTCTTCCCGTTGATTGTTTGATGCAACTACCGTTGATATTTTAATTGGAAAGCGTACATATGGGTCGAATTTTAGAGCATGAGATGGTATGATATTATAGAGATCAGATAAACTTTTCTGAGTTTCTGGTGCATCAACAATCTCTGCCATTACAATAACATTTCGTCGCATATGGTATTCAAGACTTTTTTTTGTAGGCGCCACAACGGTTGTTATAATAAAGGAATCAGGAGCGAGCGTTAACAGCTTTTCTTCCGTTCTGTATCCATTGGAAATTTTTGTCTTTATTTTTGCTTCCAGATTGGATTGGTTTTGGATTAGGTACTTAACTTTAAATGTATCTCCAGCAATCACATTATCTGGTGATGCAAATTTCTTGAGTACAAGTTCGTATCTCGGAAGAACTTTTATTGGGATGTTTGTTATTCCAATGGAAGCTGATGTAGCTTTTTCAAAGGCTTCTATTGAAATTGAATATTCTCCCACGGTGGTTGATTCTGGAATATGAAAGCTTAAAATTTTATTAGAACTACTATTAGCTTCAATTTTTAACGAAGTGTATTTCATTAATTGGTTCCATCCTTCTGGAGAAGTAATTTTAAGAAAACACTCTTTTAATGTGTCGTTGTTGTTGCTTATTTGAATAACCAAGTTAGAGGTGTTTCCCGGAGATAAATCCAATTCACGGCTATTTAATAAACGAAACTCTAGTCCGTCAACCTGAGCCAGAGTAAAGCTTGCGTAAAAAATGCCAAATAATAATATGGAAATACTTCTAATCATTCGGTTTAGATTATCGGTAGTTACTGCCTGGGTATTTACCAGAAGAGCGTTTTAGTGCATGCGCTTAAAAATACAAGGTGTATTCTATACCAAAAACGTCTTCATCTTTTCCTGCTGCAATAATTAAGGTCTGATAAACTTTATCTCCCTCAAGTCCTTCAAGGTCCAGTCTGAATCTAACTGAAGTTGATGGGAATAATCCTTTTCTTGCGGCTTCAATTTTTCGAACAGATTCTCCTGCTTCATCAAAAAACTCGATGGATACTTCTGGTGCAATATAGTGGTCGCCAATGTTAATAACATCAACAGCTAAATACAAATGTTCACCTTCTGTAATGATAGTTGGCTCAAGAAACTGCAGAGCACCTTCTCCTTTGTCACCAATCTCGGTTACAATTTGTATCGCATATCTTGTTACCGTATTAATGTTTAATTTGCCTTCCTGCTCAGGATCAATAGGAGTAACACCCTCAACCATTAAAACACTCCAGAAAGTTCCGTTAATAGAATCTCCTATTGGAATGGTAACCTGATATTGTACAAATTGAGTTTCATTTGGGTTTACAATGGTGGTTGTTGGACTGTATTCAATCCAGTTGGCATTTGATCGGTCGTGACTAACCGGTTCATCATATAAGGTATAGTTCTCATAATTGAACAGATAATCTGTTTGGTAGACCTTTACTTCCTGCGCAAAGTCTCCGCTATTCTGTATCTTGATCTGACCTTTGTACACTTCACCTGCGTTACCTGTATTTACGTGTTTTAAACTTCCAACAACCTCAATTGATGCAAGCATAAAAAATGGAGATAAACACAATACAGCGATAAGTGTGAAACGGGTAATTGTTTTCATCCTTAAATCTTTAAATTTAACTTATACTTTTTGTTTCTAAATAGTTACCTGCAAATTTAAATATTTCCGATTCTTGCGGGCATTTTCAATTAACTAATTGTTAACATCTGCCTAATAAAGAATGGTTATACATGAATATACACAGGAATAATGACCAGAATACAAATAACCCACATTTTTTGTAAAGCACTGATCATTATTCGTGTATCATGTATGAGAATATTTTCTCAACAGGAAATAAAAAGTATCTTATTGGTCATCAGTAATTGTTAATACTACAGTTGCACTACCACCTGTTAACTCTACAATGGATCCATAAGCGCCTACTGCACCAGCATTCCATGCATAGTCAAGTGTGTATCCATCATCGGCAGCTGTTCCTGTAAAGCAGCTTCCTATACCTGTAACAATATCAACAGCTGATGCCGAGTTGATAAGGTCTACGGAAGAAAGCCCTGTTCCTACAGTTCCACCAAAGTTAGCGTTGGCAGGAACCGATGCTGAAACTGATAGCGATGTACCTGTTGGAACACCCGTAACAGCTGCAGTTAATTTTCTGGTAGCACCTGAGGCTACAATTGATGAAATTTGAACGTGTGATGTACCCGAACCACCGGCAATTTGCTCACCAGCTGTAGAGGTCGTCAATTCAAGTGAAATGGAGGCCGCATCAGTTGCTAAAAGTGCAAGACCCGGAATACCCATAACCAGCGTATTGTTTCCTGTTGCGGTCTGGGCCTTCGTCTGGACGTTAAAAAGCATTACTATTAAGAGTAAGCTAAATACTAAACTAATTTTTTTCATTTTAATCAAGTTTTAATAAGACGTTGGAAAATCTATTTATTTTTTAATCATGCCTAGCTTACGTGAACATTCCTAAATGGTTTGGATTTTTATGAAATAAATGCTGAGTTCGTCTAAGTTTTTTTGAATTGACCTAAGTGGTTTGGATGTTTAGGTCGTGTTCTTGGTGGTATTTGATCGTGTTTTGTTTGGTTAAAGTTCAGATACGTAGTGTTTTATGCTTTTGTCGTCTTATGTAGGTGTTTTTGAAGTTTCAGGTATTTAAAATGCTTCTGAATAATGTTAGCACTTAGGCTTTTTACGAATATAAGTAGCAGCTTTTTATATAGTTAATTTTGTGAAGGTAATTTGCTCTTCAATAATCCTTACATAGCTAGGCGATGAAGATCTTGATTTGTTTATGTCGTGCTGGAATTTGTTACACATTGTTACACGAGGGATCATTCCTGTAAAATCACCGCTATATTTTGTAGTCAACTAAATTCACAACAGATGCCAGTTGTGGAGAGCTTGATAGTAAACAGGGTTGTTTGTGATAGATTGTTTGTTCGTGTCTGTTTTTAAAGGTTAAACAAATATGTTTGGAATAATAAATTGACTTCATAAACAGGCAGGTGCGATGTTGTCATCTTTTATTTTTTTGCAGCGAATATTATTATGCTACTCAAGGCTTTTCCAGAAAGTTAATCACTTGCTGTGCTCGCTATACTAATAATACCAGCCTTGAGCGGTTATGGTAAAGTACACAGTTACTGTTGCTGTTGGATCAGCCTCCAATAAACCAAAGTTAGATGATGGATTATTTAAGGACCATGTATAGGTTAGTTGATAGCCATCACCCGGGCTATTCCCGGTATAACAATCACGAATTCTATAAATTATCTGTTGTTGGGAGGAAGAAAGTGTGATTTCTGATCTTACTCTGCCGAGATCTCCATTACTGTTAACCTTAGTTGCTTTAGCTGCTCTTAATTTTAATGTGGTTCCAGGCGGAATCGTCCCCGATACACTCGCATAAACAGCTCTTCTCCAATACCAATCGGTAACAGATGTTAGTCTAATCCACATGTCGGTGTTTGTAGCACTTTGGGTAATGCAGGCACCAGGTACCGAGGCAGGAAGTGACATGCTAATTGATGGATGATTCGTATCAATTAAAGCCATTTCAGAAATGTTGAATGATACAGCATCTCCGGCAACTAGTTGGGCATGCACCTTTGCTGGTAAATTAGCTAATGCCAGAAAGCAAAATATTAGTGATAATTTTAGCAGTAATTTCATCTTAACAGTATTGATGATTTTAAACAGTTGTTATTATGGTTGAAGCATTGCTTAGTTGGTAATTAGTAATACCATCCTTGAGCTGTTATAGTAAAATAAACGGTAACAGTTGTTGTTGGGTTTGCCTCCAATAAGCCAAAATTAGATGACGGATTATTGAGTGCCCATGTATAAGTTAATTGATAGCCATCACCTGGACCATTTCCGGTGTAGCAATCACGAATTCTATAAATAATTTGTTGGCTAGATGATGAAAGTGTAACTTCTCCTCGCACTCTTCCCAAGTCACCAGCACTATTTGCTGATGTTGCCGAGGCTGCCCTTAATTTCAAAGTAGTACCTGGAGGAATTGTTCCTGAAACACTGGCGTAAACGGCTCTTCGCCACCACCAGTCGGTAACTGAAGTTAAGCGAATCCACATGTCGGTGTTGGTAGTACTTTGTGTTATTGAAGCTCCTGCCACAGAAGATGGAAGAGACATTGTAATTGTTGGATGGTTGGTGTCTATCAGAGCCATCTCTGAAATGTTAAACGAAACAGCGTCTCCAGCTACCAGCTGTCCAAACGCATTGGGTTGATTATTGGCTAGAAGAGCAAAAGGTGTAAGTAGTAATATTTTGTATAGAATCTTCATTCTATACAAATGTAGTAATAAGTCAGTTAAGAATGCTATTGAATGAATCTAACTTATTAACTAAAAAGTTAACAGTTTGATTGCCTGACGCGCTTTTTAAATGAATACGTAAAACTGAATTTACTGAGCAGCAGTAATGGTTAAATAAACAGTTATTGTGGTTGAGGCGTTTGCTTCAAGGTTACCAAAGTTAACTGATGGATTATCAAGAGCCCATGTATAGGTTAACTGATATCCGTCTGTTGAACCTGTTCCAGTATAGCAGCTACCTATTCCAGTTACAATATTCTGGTCAGATGATGATAGTGTTATAGCGCTACCTACAGGCGAACCTAAAGTTCCTGCGCTGTTAGCTGCGGTTGCTGCAGCCGAAGATAAAGTTAACTTAGTTCCTGTTGGAACTGTTCCCGTAATTTTAGCTGATATGTCCCGGTTAGTGCCAGCTGGCACAAGTGATGTTACTTTTACATACATGTCGGAGTTTGAATCGCTAGATGCAATTGATTCTCCTGCATTTGATGTAGTAAGTGTAAGTGTTATTGGTGCGTGATCTGTGTCGATTAATGCTACTTCAGGAAGTTGCAGTTCAATTGGATCACCGGCAGTTGTTTGCTGAGCAAGAACTACCTTACTCGAAGTAATAAGTGTAATGGCTACTAGTAAAACTGTAATCTTAAATTGGCTTCTCATGGCTTTTGTTTTAAGAATTCGCTTTTTATTGATGACACTAAAAATGGCTAGGATTTAGTGTTGAAAAGGATAATAACAAGGTCAAATGCCATGAGCAGAATTCACTCATTTTGTATATTACTACCAAGGCATTTGTCCTTGTCATTACTCTGAAGAGTAAAATGTTAGTTCCTAATACTATTCACTAACTACCATCTTCAGTGAGAGTTAAAACTACTGTTGAGGTTCCTCCACTTAATTCCTCAATTAAACCATAGTTTGCTACAGAACCAGCATTCCATGTGTAATCAAGTGTGTACCCATCGTCAGCAAGTACTCCTGTAAAACAACTTCCGATGCCTGTTACTAAGTCAACAGCGGCAGCTGCATTAATTAAGTCCATGTCCGTAGAACCTGTACCAACTGTTCCACCTTCATTTCCATTACCAGGAATGGTCGTGCTCACTTTGAGTGATGTACCAACCGGTACACCAGTTACCGAAGCAGTGAGTTTTCGTGTCAATCCGGTTCCGATTATTGAAGAAATCTGTACGTGTGTAGTTCCTTCACCTCCTGAAACCTGTTCACCGGCAACTGCAGTTGTCAGTTCTAAGGATACAGCAGCAACATCGGTCGCCAGAAGTGCTATCGCGGGTATACCCATTGTTAGAGTATTGTTCCCGGTAGCCGTTTGAGCTTGTGCATTAATTGATACTATCAATAGTATCAAAGCAATGCTGGCTAATTTTACAAAGTTTTTCATCGTGTGTAGATTTAAGTAAATAATTAATTTAAGTTAATGTCCATTGTTTAAAATCATTCCAATTTTTTGGTACTGTGATGCTATTACGTTACTTAATTAAAATGGTTTGGAAATCTGGTAAAAAAAATGCCTTCAAAGCCTATTTTATTTCCAAAAGGCTGATGTGTGTTCAGAAAAACTGACATCAAAAAAAAGTGATTTTTTTACAAGGTGTCTTATAAATTCGCACTGGTAGGTGGAATAAGCCACTTGAAGTGATGTGGCAAAATGGCTTAGATTGGTAAGGTAAATTGGAATGTTGAAATCAGGTTTGCGTTGCTTGCTAGATTACCTATTCAGTTGTATTGTATTGGTAGACTAGTTTGCTTCGGTTAAGGTAAGGTAAACAGTTACAGATGCTGATGGATCTGCGACAAGAACTCCAAAATTAACACTTGGGTTATCTAAGGCCCAGGTGTATGTTAGCTGAAACCCATCAAGAGAACCGGTCCCGGTAAAGCAGCTTCCAATATTGCTAATCAGGTTTTGATCAGTTGTGCTCAATGTTATCGGGCTGGCAACAGGAGTGCCAAAAATGCCTGATCCGTTCGTTGTAGTTGCTGATGCAGAACTAAGTGTTAAAACTGTGCCTGCTGGAACTGTTCCAACAATCTTGGCAGTAACATCTCTAAGACTACTTGCCGGAACAATTGAAGTAAGTTTCATCCACATGTCAGAATTTGAGTCGCTTGCTGCTATGGATTCTCCCGCAGTTGAAGTTGTTAAGGTAAGCACTATGGGAGCATGATCCGTATCTATTAATGCAACTTGTGGCATGTTGAGGGCAATGTCGTCGCCACCACTGCTTGTTTGGCTATAAATAGTTGATGTTTGAAAAACAAAATATACCAGTAGTATAATGTTCGTGTGAAGTAAGCCGTTTCGTGACAATTTTGTAGCTAATTTGTATAATGGTAATTCTTTCATTTGCCTGCAATTTTAATTATTCATCAAAATCGAATGCTTAATAAAGTATTATCAGTTTGTTCCTAAAATGTATCTAATCAATTTGTTCAGTAATTATATATAGTAATATTAATTATTCTGACGCAAGAATGGTGTAAGTTAATTCAATAGCATTGTTGTTGTAATTGTTGTTCTCAGTAATATTTGCATCAGCAATCCATGCATAAGATAATTGATGTCCGTTATTGGTGCCAGCTCCGGTAAAACAGCTACCTATGTTTGTGATAATGTCCTGAGGCGATTCAGAAAGGATGACTTCGTGTATCGGCGTTCCAACATTTCCACCCCCGTGACCTGCATCGGCTGCTGTGGAAAGTTTAATGCTGGTTTGCTCAGGTACAGTTCCCCCGCTTATATTAACAGTTATTTTATTGCTTGATCCGGCTGCTACAATGGATGAGTAATTAATCCATGTATTACTGGTAGATTCAGGAGTAATAGTGCTAATGCTTTGGTTTGGAGCGCTGAATGATATTTCATTATCTGTTTTAATATCAAGAAGTGCTATGGCTGGAATAGAAAGACCTAGATTGGTACTGGCGCTAGCTGATTGTGCTAGTACATTAATTTTTATGCTGATAAATAAAATACTTAGAACGATAAAAAAAAATGGTTTCCTTATACTGTACATCTCTCGTTTTTGTTACAATTTATACCAAATATAGGCTAAAATTGTTGAAAACACTGATGTATTTACAAAAAAGATGAGATGGATCTAAGGAAAATTGAAGGATGCTAAGTATGACGGGTGTTTTGGATATAGGTATTTTTAATAAAAAATGTCAAAGTGGTGAATCCTAACAACATGCACCCTGGATTTATGTAGAAAAGGTGCATGTTTTGTGTCGTTTATTGGATGATCGTAAATAGTGCTTAAAGGGTAACAATACCTTTCTTTAACGCATATTTTATAAGGTCGGTGGTCGATTTTAGTTTTAGCTTATTTAGCATATTTTGCTTATGTGTGCCAACAGTCTTAACACTAATGAACAGCGATTCAGCAATTTCTTTTGTGCTTTTTCCTTCGGCAAACTGTTTTAGAATTTCAAATTCTCTTTCTGTTAAATCAGGGTCACTTGTTACTGTTTTAACTTCCTGATCCAGGTATTCATTTATAAGAATCTCGGTTATTTTATTGCTTAAGTATTTTTTACCCGCATACACTGTATTTATAGAATCTACTAATTCATCTATTGTACAGTCTTTAAATAAATATCCTTTCGCGCCAGCCTCCAGCATCCCTCTCACGTAATGTTTATCAGAATGCATCGAAAGTGCAATTACGCTTACGTTTTTATGTTGTTCGTTAATTACCTTTGTAGCATCAATACCATTAATAATGGGCATGCCTATATCCATGATCACAACATCAGGCTTTAGTTCATTTACCTTCTCAATGGTTTCTTCACCATTATTTGTTTGGGCTATTATTTCTATTTCAGGTTTGGTTTCTAATAAATTGACAATTCCCTGGCGGAAGAGTCTATGGTCGTCGGCAATAATTATTTTTATAGGCATAGCAGTAAAATTTATTTCGGAGTTTGTACAGTTATTTTTGTACCAACTCCTTCTTTTGATTTAATTATTAATCGTCCGTTAATTGTGTCTAAGCGCTCCCTGATGCTGAATAGACCATACTTGCCCTTTTCAAAAGGATCTTCATTCTGGGTTTTTGTAAAGCCAGTTCCGTTATCAGATATTGTACAATACATATTAATATCGTCAATTTCTATTAGCAGAGTGATATAGTCAGCATGCGCATGCTTGGTAATGTTTGTTATTAACTCCGATATGATTCTATATAAAAGAACTTTGTTTTCTTCTTTAATTTCCTTTTCATCTACTTCCGACTGAAAATTAAATTTGTACGGAAGTGTTTTTTGGATTTGCTCTAACTTCCATCGAAGAGCCGATATTAATCCTAGCTCATTTAAAATTGGCAGATTAAGGTCATATATCACTGATCTTATTTCGGAAATTGCTCCACTAATAAGACTTGTGGTTTCTTCAATTAAGCTAAGACTTTGAGTGTCTGAGCTCATGTTTTTAAGTGCACTTAATTTAATGTTTGCAATTGATAGGTTTTGTGCTAATCCATCATGAAGGAAATCTGCGATCATTTTTCTTTCCTTTTCCTCGGCCTCACCTAATTCAGTATTTAGGCGTTTTAGCTTGTCTTGGTAGACCTTTTTCTCTTTAATGCTTTCCAGTAGCGTGTTGTTTTTTCGCCTTAAATCATCTTCAGCATTTTTAATTCTCAACAATACATTAATCATTGTTTCAAATTCTGAGTGATTAAACGGCTTGTTTAAGAAGGCGTCAGCACCTATTTCAAGGCTCTTAATTCTGATGTTTGGATCGCTGCCCAGCGCTGATATTATTAGGATTGGAATGTGTCTGACACTTGGCGTTGATTTAAGCTTTTCACAAACTTCAAAGCCCGATAGCTTTGGCATAATAATATCGAGTAATATAACTTCTGGCTTGTGTTCCAATGCTAACTGGATGCCTTCTTCACCTGAGTCAGCAAGTAATACCGAATACTCTGGGAATTTTTTTGCGATCAGAACCTGGATTAGTTGGAGATTGCTTTTTATATCATCAATAACTAATATGGTCTTGATTTTGGAAAATTTGTTCTTCATCAATTATGCACTTACCTTTCTAAAAAATAGTTTGATGGCTTATGCCATCGTGTTGAACTTAAGAGCATCCTTTGTATGCATCTTCTTAAAACGATTGGAAAGATAGTTAAAAATTGTAAAATTGAATGGAGAATGTTGTATGAAAGCTGATAAGCCTTACAAGTGCATTGATTGATTGGAAGAAAGATTGAAAGCGTGATACAGCTTAGGAATTCTGATATTATTCGTGTTCTATCTCAAACATATTTACGGTTAATTGGTTTAATCTAAAAAGAGAAGCGCTATGTGGATATTAAATGTTTTATGGTTGGTTCTAGCATATGTTGCAATGGAGTTTGTTGCTGCACTTAGTCATAAATATCTAATGCATGGTCTTTTACAAAAGTGGCATACCAGCCATCATGTAAATGATTTAAGTCGCCCTACTGATCTTGTAAAGTATCATGGGTTGGAAAAAAATGATCGTTTCTTTTTTGTTTTTGCTTTACCGGCAGCGCTAACAATGATCCTGGGTATTGCTTTCTTAAATTGGCCTATGATTAGTGTTTCAGTGGGTATCACCTTGTATGGTGCTACTTATTTTTTAATTCATGACATTGTTTATCATAAGCGTCTTTCTTTTCCATTGCTGCAGCGAAATCCAGGCAGATATATGAGCGCCGTTTTACGAGCTCATGAAGCACATCATAAACCAAAATCGAAAGATGACTTTGAGAGTTATGGTTTGCTGTTATTTCCTAAGCGTTTCTTTAAATCACAAAATTAATTTGCAGTTTAATATTTTAGAAAGCTTCTGTAAATTTCAATATAAAAGACCATTAGATTGAAATGTTGAAGTTTGACCTTTAGCTTATAATTGGATTCTTTTTTTGAATATGAGGACATGAGAATGATCTTTTTGATTTTGTAGTTCAGTTAGTTAGGCTCTCCGAATGTTTTTTGTTTATTGTTGAGGCAAAATAAAGTTGTACTCAATATATATGATGTTCGATTTAAACTTTTATTATTTCTAATGATTAATTAACCGATCGTTGTACATTTGTTACTATGAGAAGAAAAAATACATCTATCATCATAGGTATTCTATGCCTTGCTTTTACCTTTTTTGCTGAGCAATCTTCAGCAAATGAGAACTTACGTATAAAAGTTGAAAATCTTTCGGTTTCAAATAAATTATCAAATAAGTATATAATCTATTGTGTTCCTAGTTTAGAAGAAGCCTATTTGCAAAATGAATTCGATCTCTTTTGGAAGAACAAGGTGCAGATAGATCAGTTTATCACGATTCTATCAGAGGTAAGTAATGATGGCTTGATAGCGGACGACTATCATTACTCAGAGCTACTTGCACTTCGTAAAAGTCAAGGGAAGTCAAGTGAAATAGACTTCGAAATAATGCTTAGCGATGCCTTCTTATTATATAGCTCTCACCTAATTAATGGTAAATTGAATCCAAAGAATATTGATCCTGAGTGGCATGTTATAAAAACTGAAATTAATCCTGTGCCGTTTTTATTCGAAATAAAGAGTGTGTCACTAGAGAGTATTATAGAGCAAATTTCGCCCCTTAATGAAAATTACCATTTGTTTAAAAAAGAATTGAAACGACTAAAGTCAATGACTAAATTTCCTTCACCAAATAGAATTGAGAAAGGTGTTATCTTAAAAGAGGGGATGATTGACGACCGTATAATATCTGTGCGAAGGCAACTTCACTATTTGAATTATCTTGAACAGAATGACCAAAGCAATAGCTATGACAAACCATTACTCGCTGCAATAATTCAATTTCAGGAAGATAATGGTTTAGAGGCCAAAGGTGTTATTGGGAATTTAACAATTGACGCATTGAATGTTACTGTTGCAGATAAGATAGAAATTGTGAAGGCAAATATGGAACGAATGCGTTGGCTACCCCGCAAAATGCCTGAATATTATCTATATGTAAATATCGCTGATTATAGTTTAGAACTAGTGAGAAATGATAAGATTGTAAAGAAGCATAAAGTTATTGTAGGTAAAACGGCACGTAAAACGCCAGTTTTTTCAGCTAAATTAAATTATTTAGTTATTAACCCAACCTGGACTGTACCTCCTACCATCCTAAAGAATGATGTTATTCCTGAAAGTCGCAGGAGTATTGATTATCTGGCAGGGAAGAATATTGGCATTTACGATAGCAAAGGAGACAAGATAGATCCGAGTATAATTGATTGGAATGGTAAGGCGGTTTATGGCTATACCTTTCGGCAAGCAGCAGGACCAAGCAATGCCTTGGGGGCTGTTAAATTTATTTTTCCTAATAAGTACGATGTTTATCTGCATGATACGCCAAGTAAAGAACTTTTCGATAGGTCTGAACGTGCCTTTAGTTCAGGATGTGTTCGTGTTCAGGACCCCTTAAGTTTAGCTGAGGTTTTATTGAATGATCAAAAACAATATAGCTTATCGAAAATTCAAGAGCTGGTTAAAATTGGTGTAACCAAAACCATTATTTTGCAGGAAAAACCAGATGTCTTTCTAATCTATCAGACTGCATGGGGCATGACCGACGGGAAAATAGCTTATCGAAAAGATATCTATGAAAGAGATAAAGCACTTATAAATGCGCTTAAAGAGACAGCAGTTTACGACGTTATCGAGAATTAAGGAGTTCCTATGGGTTAAAATACTTTGACTCTTTCAAGTAGCGTTCGCTGGGAAAATAAATGAACAAACAAGACCCTTCTTTCATAGTATTGATAATGTCTTTACCCTTCTTAGGAGGAAGCGCCGGACAACCAAAGCTTCTGCCTAAACGACCATATTTCTTAATAAATGCCCAGGTAGCATAATTGGCACTATGGATTACAATTGCTCGTTCGCGCGCTTTGTCATTAAATCCGTTTTCCATTCCATCAAGGTAGAGCGAGTATCCGTGTTTACCATAATAAGTGTTTCCTGTTATGTAAAAACCCAGACTACTCATGTTAGAATTTACTTTGTTTGAGAATTTCAAGGCGAACTCGTTGCCTGATTTTTTACCATGAGACACCAAAGAGTTATGCACTACGCTCATTGTTTTCAGGTCGATTACCCAAAGTCGCCTCTCGTTAGCACTTAATGTAAAATCGATTAAACTAAGATAACGCTGCTTGCTTATATGGCCTTCGCTGTTAAGCTTGCTGTATCCTTTTAATCCGGATGAAAACAATTCATAGCTGGGCTTTTCATTTAAGCTCTTTAAACTATCATAGTAGTTTTGCACTTCATTAACCGAAGTTGATAAATTATAAATTGCTTGCTGACCATAACTCATTTGAAAGGACATTAACAGCAGAAGGTGAAAAGTGATTATTCTAAACATGCTACATTTATTTTAAAGCAATATAATTATTAAAACAAATCTTGAAATCTAAATCTTGAAAAAAATGAATAGGCTGCATTCTACTGATCTGCATTATTAAATATGATGTGGCCATGCATTAAATCAGCGAATCACTCTGTTATGTTAGCACTTGGTAACAAAACAATTTTATTGAGGCAGTATATATATTCTTGCAAACAGCTAAGGTCTCGGCGAGAGTTAAATCTTTTCTTATTGTATTGACTAATTTTTAACGTAGATGTACCAGTTTAGAGATGTAGCGATGAGCAGCCATATAAAGTAAGGAGTCATTAGCCAGCTCCATGCTTTTAAGCTTTGCATATTGTTGAATAGCATGTAGGCAACAACTAGCGTGAGTATAATAATTACTGCCAAACCAAGTCCAACAAAGTGAAATTTAAAGAATACAGGATTCCATGCCACATTCAGGATCCATTGAAATATGAATACCATTACAAAGAAAGACTTGTTGCTTACTTGTGTCCAGGCTTGTGCCATATAAACTGAAAAGCAAATCATGATAAGGGTCCAAGCCATGCCAAATACCCATCCGGGAGGTGTCCAGGGTGCTTTGTTTAAATTCTGATACCACTCCGACGGAACACCAGAACCTGTGAAAAATCCACCTATGCCCAATGCGGCAAAATTTATGACAAGGAAAATAATGGTTCGTATTAACATAATTGTGCTGTGCTTATTAGAAGTTATGAAAGTACTATTTTTTTAATAGAACTGAATCCAGTCGATGCTAATGGTAAAGGTACCCGGATTTTTGTCGGCTAGTAAAATGCCTATTTGCTTAATTTCTGATGATTCTAATTGTGGTTTGTTTTCTAATGTTCTTCCTCTGAATGTAGGGGAGAATTTGGAAAAGGGAATTTTAAACTCCATCCAGGTGTCAGCAATTGTTTGAAATTTTGCCTGATAGGCATATCCGTCAAAACGCAGATTTGTTCTGAATCTCATATTGTATTCACGTCCATCGCCACGAACAAAGATGCGAACGCCCTGGTAATCTTCATCTATTTCCATGGTGCTTGCTCTAACTGATGCAAATCCTCCGTTGTTCTCAAGCGATAACTCTCCGCTAAAGGTAGCCGTTCCATCATTTAATAATTCGAATTCGCTGGCAGATCTTCCGCCCATTACATCGTCGTTAACTATAAACCACTCACCAGAGGTCTCTTTTGTATCGAAATTAAATATGCTTGGTGGATCCGAGAGAATTACAAAGTTAAAGGCTGCTAATGTGAAAAGGTACTTTATTAAGTATAGTTTCATGTCTTTTGGTATTAATATATAAGTGTTTATTGTTTAAACCTTTTTGCAAGTGCAATGGCTCTGTATTCAAATATCTCATTCAACTTTTTTCGAATGATTAATTTGTTGGCGATGTTACCTAGCACTCCGAAAGGTGCCTGGTAGCTAATAATATCTTTCATAACAACGCCTTTTTCTGTTGCTTCAATAAAATGTTCGTGATGCCACATTTTGTAAGGGCCTACTCGTTGTTCGTCAACAAAATAAGACTTGTCTTTGACTTGTGTTATTTCTGTAACCCAGGTTGTTGGAATACCAAGTAGAGGTTTTACCTTATAACTGATGATCATGCCTGCATACATTTTATCGGGCAATCCGTTTGAGGTAATGTCAAAACCCATTTTATCGGGTGTAATTTCCTTCAGATTGTTTGGTGAGGAAATAAATTCCCACACTTCATCTAATGATGCTTGAAGGTGCTGTGTTTGTTTAAATTGAAAGAATCCCATCGCCTAAATAGTTTTTATAGTTTCCAACTGTGCTAATAATTGGTTAGCCTCAACCATTTTGGCATCGCTTGCTCTGCGGTTGGTCTTCGACAGAATGTATGCATCGTTTAGAAGTTTTTTATATTGTCTATTTAGTTTCTCTGATTTTGATTGCTTTTTAAATATTCCGAACATGTCTTTAAATTTATTTATTAATACTGGTGAGGTTTCTAATAGTATGTTTGTTTAGAATTTATGACTATTGTAAATATAGCTTTGCAGCTCGCTTATTTTCTCCGGATTGCTAAATGCGCCGCCATAGTAACTTGTTATGGTGCTCGAGGCAGTATCTTGCACTCCTCTGGAAGAGACACAAAGATGTTTGGCATCGATTATTACCGCAACATCTTCAGTGTTAAGTATGTCTTTAAGCTCATTGGCAATCTGATTAGTAAGTCGTTCCTGAACCTGAGGACGTTGTGCGTAGTATTGTACAATACGATTTAGTTTGGAAAGGCCAATTACTTTTCCCGAAGAAATATATGCCACATGTGCAAATCCCATGATGGGTAAAAAATGATGCTCACAGTTTGACTGCAAGGTTATGTTTTTCTCAACCAACATCTGATTGTATTGGTATTTGTTGTCGAATAGTGCGATCTGAGGTTTGTTTTTTGGATTAAGACCTGAGAAAATTTCCTCTACATACATTTTAGCGACCCTTGAAGGCGTACCCTTTAGTGAGTCGTCTGTAAGGTCGAGCCCAAGTATGTCCATTATTTCTGTAAAGTGTTGAGCAATTTGATGTTTCTTTTCTTCGTCTGACAATTTGAAAGCATCTGCCTTCATTGGTGTGTCAAGTGAGGAGAACAGGTGGTTGTCTCCAATCTCATCATTAGGGAAACCATTAATGCCTGATGTTTTATTAAGCTGGGTATTCAACATAATTTCTAGGTGTTTCGTAAAGTTTTATTTTAATTTCATTCTCAGCAGCAATGTGGTCTCGCAGTATCGAATAGATTACAGCGGCTATGTTCTCGGCTGTCGGGTTCAGGTTCTTAAACTCCTTCGTGTCAAGGTTTAGGTTTTTATGATCGAATCGCTCGATTATTTCCTGATTAATTATATTCGAAAGTTCCTTCGTGTCGATTACAAATCCGGTTTCATCATTCACAAACCCGGTTACCTTAACTTCGAGTTCATAATTGTGGCCATGGAAATTTGCGTTGTTGCATTTCCCGAATACACGCTTGTTTTTTTCATCGCTCCAAGCGGATACCCCAAGGCGGTGCGCTGCATTAAAATGCTCTGTGCGCACTACCGAGGCTTTATATTTAATTGCTGTCATTTTGTTTTGTTTAAATAATGTTTAAAATAAGTAAACATGAATAATGTAAAAATGTTTAGTTGGTTTAATAATTAAGATGCTTCTTTCATGTTTGTTTCAATAGTGTTGTTTGTCTGATTGTTTATTCAGTTGCGTTTGTGTGGCTTTCTTCTTGATTATTTTATGTATGCTTTAGTGATGATGTCAGCAGGTGAACCAAATTTTATATGTGTTGTTCTGTTTATTGATATCAATAATAAATAAAACATTATGCCAGATTATCATATTAAGGAAATAGAAAAATTATCAGGAATTAAGGCGCATACTATTCGTATATGGGAAAAGCGCTATAATATTATAGAGCCAACCAGAACTGAAACCAACAGACGTTTATATGATGATAAGGAATTAAAGCGTATTCTAAATATAGCAATGCTTAATAAGAATGGATACAAAATATCAAAAATTGCAGCGCTGTCTAATGCTAAGCTTTCTGAGAAGATATTGAAGCTATCTGAAGGGAATGGAAATATTGAGACTCAGATTGTGAGTTTAATTAATGCCATGATTGATATGGACGAAAAAGAGTTCAATATCATTTTTCAGAAATCGAAAGAACTTATTGGTTTTCAAAATACGCTGCTGGAATTAATCTATCCATTTTTCAAACGGATTGGAATTTTGTGGTTAACAGGTAATATTGATCCCGCGCAAGAGCATTTTATATCGAATGCCGTGCGTCAGAAAATTATAAGTGCCATAGACCAGTTGCCCTACGCACCTAAAGAAATGTCAAAAACTTTTGTGCTCTTTTTACCAGATGGGCAATGGCATGAAATGGGATTGCTCATCAGTAGTTATTTAATCAAACGAAACGGGCATCATGCGGTTTATCTTGGCAGTTCGCTTCCGCTGGATAGTGTTGTCAATCTCAAGGGAAGGTTCGAGTTTCAGAGTATTGTAACCACCCTTAGTATTGGTAAAACCAAGGAAGAACTTAAGGAAGAGCTGCACTTTTTAGCAAAAACGTTTCCAGAAAAAATAATATTTGTAGGAGGTATCAGTAAAGATGGATTCATCGATTTGCCAAATAACCTTAAACTCTCTTTTCACTTAAATGAGTTTAATGACTACTTGAAAAGTTCTTAAGCTCACACAATAATATACGGTTAGAACCCTATCGAATAAAATAATTTCGATAGGGTTTTTCGTTTCAAAGAGGGTTCTCTCAAGTCCTAATCTTATTAACTGTAACCGTATTGAAACATTCATCTGTTTACTTTTTTCGCTTTTTTTATTCTGAATTTATTTTCAATGCTTTGCACCTGCGGTTATTTAAAACTGCAGTGATATAGACTGTTAAGCTATTTTGTAATGTGCTCTGCTATTTTTAATGATCATTTATTGTTTAATAATATCAGTAAATAATTGAACAAAATATTGTTTAGAGAGTTTGGTTATAAGTCAAACAAATATTTAGTATTTATTTAAAAATAGAAAAAATGAAAAGCTTAAATTTTTTAACCAGATCAACTTTCGGAGTGTTAATTTTCACAGTAACGATGTTTAGCGCATCTCCTTTAATGGCTGATGGAAGTAAAGAAACAACATCAGTAAATTCAACAATTGTAGATATTGCTGTTGCTAACGACAATTTTAGCATATTGGTTGAAGCGCTTGCTAAAGCAGAATTGGTAGATGCTCTAAATGGCGATGGCGCCCTAACCGTATTTGCTCCAACCAACGATGCATTCGAGAAGTTATTCAGTGCTTTAGACGTTAAAGGTATTAGCGATCTGAGCAAAGAACAGTTAATTCCAATTCTCTTGTACCATGTGGTAGATGGTAAGGTACTGGCCGCTGATGTGTCTACCGGTACTGTTCCAACTTTAAACACCGATGCCTCTTTAAAGGTAAAGAAGTCAGCAAAGGGTGTTACAATTAATAAAAAGTCAAATGTAGTAACAACAGATATTGAAGCCTCTAATGGTGTTATACATGTCATCGACGCTGTGCTCGTGCCGGCTAAAGCTGAAAAGAGTGGCTGTGCTTCAAAAAAGAGTTCTTGCTAGAAAATTCACTTATTAAAACATTAAAAAGAAAATATCATGAAAAATTTATTGAGTAAATTAACCCTTATTGCCCTTGTCTGTAGTACCTCATTGGTTTTTACTTCATGTGAGGAAGAAACAGATGGCGCGGAAACAACCAATCCAATCAATAAGTCAATTGTTCAAATTGCTAGTGATGATGCTAATTTTAGTATACTGGTTGAAGCATTAGTTAAAGCAGATCTAGTAACTGCTCTTGAAGCAGAAGGGCCTTATACCGTATTTGCGCCAACCAATGATGCGTTAGAGGCTTTATTTACTAAACTGGGTGTTAGCGGCATTAATGATTTAAGTGCTGAAGCACTTGCACCAATTTTACTCTACCATGTTGTGGGCGGAGATATTAGAGCTGCCAACTTAACAAATGGTTATGTAACAACAATGAGCACTTCAACGCCTGATAATATGGGCTCAAGTGTATTGGTTAACATTGATAATGGTGTAATGTTAAACAGCGCTTCAAGTGTTACAACAGCCGACCTTGTGGGAACAAACGGTGTAATACATGTAATTGATGAAGTGATTATTCCTCCGTCCATTGTTGACCTTGCTTTGTCAAACGATAATTTTAGCATCCTGGTTGAGGCGCTTCTAAAAGCTGATTTGGTAGATGCACTTAATGGTGATGGACCATTTACTGTATTTGCACCAACCAATGCAGCATTCGAAGCTTTATTCCAAGATTTAATGGTAGATGGAATTGCTGACCTTAGTGCAGAAGCTTTAACACCAATCTTACTTTACCATGTTGTAGCTGATAATGTGAATTCATCAGAAGTTGCTACAGGTATGGTACCAACTTTAAATACAGATGCGGAGTTGGATATTAAAGTAAGTAACATGGGGGTGATGGTCGATGATGTTGCGTCGGTAGTGGTAGTTGATGTTCAAGGATCGAATGGTGTTATTCACGCGATTGACAGGGTTGTGTTACCTTAAAAAATTGAAAATGCTATAAGCTACCTTTATTGGTAGTGTTCTCAAACCAAAAGAGCGGTTGCGTATTACGCAGCCGCTCTTCCTTTTTTAAGGTTGTATTTTGTTTACCAAACCTGAGCTCTTGCTTCAGGAGCAACGTATAATTTGTCGCTTGCCTTAATGTCAAAGGCATCGTAAAACTCTGGAACATTAACCAAACCGCCGTTTACACGAGCAATGCCCGGTGAGTGAACATCTTCTTTTAATCGCTTCATTAATTCTTTGTCGCGAATGTTCTGACGCCATACCTGGGCATAGGAGAGGAAGAAGCGCTGTTCTGCTGTAAAGCCTTCTATTTTTTTAGGAGTTGTTCCGGCTAATGCTTTTTGCATAGCTGTATATGAAACTGAAAGTCCACCTAAGTCGGCTATGTTTTCACCTAAGCATAATTGGCCATCAACATGTAATGAGTCAAGAATCTCAAACTGATTGAACTGGTCAACCAATATCTGAACCTTCTCGGTAAATAAGCTAGCATCTTCTTCTGTCCACCAGTTTTCAAGGTTTCCGTTTTTGTCAAACTCACGCCCTTTGTCATCAAAGCCATGGGTCATCTCATGACCGATAACTACGCCAATAGCGCCATAGTTTACAGCGTCGTCAGCATTTTGGTAAAAGAAAGGTTCTTGCAGAATGGCAGCCGGGAATACAATCTCGTTCATTGTTGGACTGTAATAGGCGTTAATCGTTTGAGGATTCATTCCCCATTCATCACGATTTACCGGTTTGCCAATTTTGTTCTTGTTGTATTCAAAACTGTAACGACTAGCTTCTTGAACATTTTCCCAATAAGAATTCCCAATGTTAACAGAACTATAATCTTTCCAAACATCAGGGTAACCAACTTTTACATTTATGGTGGCTAATTTCTCCGCCGCTTTTGTTTTAGTTTCGGCAGACATCCATGCTAGGTTTTGAATGTGCTCGCCCAAGGCAATTTTTAAATTACCAACCAGGTTAAGCATTTTTTCTTTGGCGGCAGGAGGGAAGTAACGCTCAACATATAGTTTACCAACAGCTTCGCCCAAACCACCATTGATGGTTCCAAGTACACGCTTCCAACGATCTTTTTGTTTGGTGGTGCCCGAAAGAACGGTTCCGTAAAAAGCAAAATTTGCCTGATCGAATTCTGAACTTAAATAACTGGCTGCATCGTTTAATACATTCCAACGAAGGTAAACTTTCCAGTCGTCAAGGTTAATGTCGGTTTTCATTTTATCCAACTCTGCAAAAAAGCCCGGTTGATTTACATTAATCTCTGTTAAATGTCCAAGACCGATACCTTCGAAATATGCAGCCCAATCCATGTTATTTGCCGATGCAACAAATTCGCTCATTGGCATTTTGTTGTAAGTAAGGTGCGGATTTCTTAAGTCTAAGCGAGACATAGATGCCTGTGCAAACCTTGTTTCAATTTTCATGATGGTTTGCGCATGCTTTACCGCATTTGCATCTTCAATTAATTCCAGCATTTTTTCAAGATGTGCCAGATACTTGGTGCGAATCTCTATACTTCTGTCATCATCATTTAAGTAATAGTCACGATCACTTAAACCCAAACCACCCTGATAAAGGTTGGCAATAACTTCACTGCTGTTCTTTTTATCTTGGCCTGCATAAAAATAAAACATTGGACTGGTTCCGGTCTGTTGCAATTTTGCAATAAAACCTTCCAAATCTTTATGCGATTGCAGTGCATCAATTGCCGCCAGGTCTTCCTTAATCGGATCGTAGCCTAAAGCGTCAATTGTTACTGTATCCATACCTGAGCGGTAAAAATCTGCTATTTGCTGACTGGTACTTCCTTTGGCAGCATCTGTATCTTCAGCGGCTTCGGTAAGTAAAGTTTTTAATTGTTCCTGATTAATTTGGTTAAGTGCTTCGAAAGCACCAAATCGACTGTATTCTTCAGGAATAGGATTGTTCTTCATCCATCCGCCATTGGCATATTGAAAGAAGTCTTCACCTGGTTGAACCGTTTTATCCATATTTTCAGGATTAATAGCGAGGTTCTTTTCCGTGGTTTTTTCGCTTTGAGAATTCATACATGAGCTTGTGAGTACGGCAAAACAAACAATAAACAGGTATTGTAAGTTCACTTGTTTTAATAACATAATCTGCTTTTTAAAAATTTTCCGCAATTTCAACAAATCCTGTTTGTTTGCAAAACTTTTTAAGCGATGCGTGAGAGTTATTCAACATATAAATAGCCCGATGCATTCCGCAGCTAGGTTTGCCGTTGCAATTAATGAAGCATGGCTCGGAGCAATGTGCGCTAGTTGCTTTTATTGAAGATAAAAATATCCGAATTGTAACTATTGCTTTGTTAATCCGTCCAGATGGCATAAATTTATAAAACAAAAAGTTTACCTATGCCTGTAACAGAATTGTTAACCCTATCAAAGTCAAGCCTTGAAAAAGGAATTTATGCTGCGCTCGAATCCTATGCTAATGTGCATCGCGGTAGCGGACATTTTTCCCATATTACAACTCATATTTTCGATGAGGCACGAAATCACGTGCTTAACTATTTGAACCTGGATCACAAAAAGTACCTTGCAATTTTTACTACCCCTTTTGGAGAAAAGGCATTTAAAAGTCAATTTGATGAGGTTCATGTACGCGTAATCGGTAGCGATGAAATTGGTTTGGCACTTGGAGTGCGTGTGCTTGTGATTAAAAAATCGGATATTCCCAAAGGTGAGCCTTCTGTTAGTGGCGGCGGAACAGCCAAACTTACCAGCGCCGATTGGGTTATTTGGGCGCGAAATGCCGAAAAGTTCGAGGCAGGTACGCCTGCGGTAATCAATATTCTATACTATACACGGGCGCTAATTGCCATTAAAAGTGATGGCATGAAGCCAATGAATTTTGCACTAAAGGAAGATACAGCCAATTCTTCCTTTGATGAGGAATGGAGAAACCTTAGTGGTCTGGAACTTCTTGAGAAAGTGCAGCAATCAATGATTGGAGCTAATTATATGGTTCCAACAATGCAAGGGTTGCAGCCATTTGTAAATCTGGATAACAGCGCTTCCACACCAACTTATGATTTGATATGGAGTATCTTTAATAAAGCGTTGAGTCTTTCGCAGGAGGCACAACAAAAAATGATAAGACATACACGAAAGGTGCTCGCCGATTTTGTAAACGCGCCAGAAAGTGAATACGATGTGCTGTTTGCATCAAATACCACGGAGGCCATTAATCTATTGGCCAGAAGTTTTGAGAATGCAGGTGAGGCTGGTAAAATCATGAATTCCTCCATGGAACATACATCTAACGATTTACCATGGAGGTTGTTAAATAATCATGAACTGATCAGGCTCAGTGCCGATAATGATGGTTTTTTCTCGACAGAGGAAATAGAGCAAAAGCTGCTGACTTATACTAGCAATGGACAGCCAGCGTCTGCAAGCATCAAGCTGGTGGCTATTACAGGAGCATCTAATGTTATGGGTGTTTGTAATAATATCAAGGAGATTAGTCGCATTGTGCATAAGCATGGCGCTTTGTTAATGGTCGATGCCGCTCAGCTTATTGCTCACCGAAGCATCGACATGGTCGATTGGGGTATTGATTTTATGGTCTTCTCAGGACATAAGATTTATGCTCCGTTTGGCAGTGGAGCATTGTTAGCCAGACGGGGCTTGTTGAATTTTTCAAAAGAACAACTTGATGAGATTCGGCACGATGGAGACGAAAATGCTGCAGGAATAATTGCCTTGGGAAAATCGTTAACCATGATGCAGCGAATTGGCATGGATCTGATCGAGGAAGAAGAACAAAAGATAACTGCCTATGCACTTGCAGAAATGAGCAAGGTGAAAGGGATGAGGATAAGAGGAATAGATGCGCATGATCATCCTGAAATTACGAATAAGCTTGGAGTGATATTATTCGATATAGAAGGCAAAATGGCTGATGTCATATCAAAGAAACTTATGCATCAGAGTGGGATAGGAACGCGCTATGGCTGCCATTGTGCGCATATTATGGTGAAGCAGGTTAGTGGGGTAGGTCCAAAACTTGAGAAATTCCAATGGCTTATGCAAAGTGTTTTACCAAACATGCAATTGCCCGGATTATCACGCGTAAGTTTCGGACTGCAAACCACAACAGAGGATATTGATCGCTTGTGCGATGGATTGAAGCATATTAGCTTAAACAGCAAAGAGGATGCATTCGCGGTGAAAATGGATGTCGTTAAAAAGCAAGTAAGCGAGCTGCTTAATGCGGTTGGCAAAACCGTATTTGAATTAGAATAACTGTTTAAAGCTGCCTGCAAGTAAGATTGTTTATGTAGAAAACATGTTGTAATTTGAGGCATATTTCTTAACAACTAGCTTTATGAATGCATTTTCGTTATACATCAGAAGAATCCTGTTTATTATCGGATTAGGTTCATTAATTATGGTCAGTTCAATTTTTAGTGGCTGCGACAAATCTGATGATTGTGATGACCCAGTTCTTGGTCAACTGGTAGATTTTACCGAATATTCAGGATGTGGCTGGCTTATTCAATTGACAGATGGAAGCATGCTTGAACCAATTAATTTAGGTGCGTATGATGTTGAATTAAAGGATGGCGCCGTTATCGAATTTGAGTATCATAAAACAAGCGGTATGATGAGCATTTGCATGATCGGTTCTATGGTTGAGATTGATTGCGTTACGGAATGGTAGCTTCTTTTGTTTGAGTTTTTTGGGTCAAAGACCCGATTCTTGCTCGTGCCACCTGGGTCAAAGACCCGAAAGTAGAATTACTCCTCTGTCTCCAGTATTTTAAATAATGAGATCGATCCACTGGCTCGATAGTCATATGTCGGGTCTTAGACCCTTTTGCGGACCCTTCCATTTGTGTCTAAGTGCCACCTGGGTCAAAGACCCGAAAGTAAAGTTCGTCAATTATCTGTGGCATTTTAAATATTTGGTGCAATCGTGATACACGGTAGGCTTAATCGGGTCTTAGACCCATTCATTAAGTTTTGTAGGTCAAATTCTTCTTTGCTACTTGGTTCAAAGACCCTCAAGTTGAATTCTTCTCTGTCACCAAGATTTTTAATAATGTGATCTACCGAATCGCCCGACAGGTATAATCGGGTCTTAGACCCATTTATCCTTTTATTCATTCAATTAGTAGTAACCTGATCTTATTCTCTTCATGGCTTATTTGATGGTAATCAATAAAACTCTGTTTAGATCCATACAAATTATATATGTCGTTTCTAGCTATGCTGGTTGATTTAGATGAAATATATGAATTATAGGATGAATTTGAAGATTGTCTAAAATCAGTACATTCTTTATGTTTTTCCGGATTAAAATGAATGTAATAGATTAATCGTTTAAGATATTCTTCATTGTTGATATGTAGTCTTTTGAATGGATTAAGAAACAAACTTCCGGATCTGTTCTGATTTCCATTTATAATATTTGTATAGTGCAGAATCCATTTGGAGTATTGCGAAGAAAAGGTCTTAGGTGCTGTGTCCTCTTTAATTCGTATGGCAAGATGAAAATGATTTATTAATAATGCGAATGCATAAATATCTATATATTCTGAAACATATCGTTTGAAAGAATGAAGAAATATAGCTTTGTCTTCTGGCGAGAAGAAGATACGCTCATAATTATTTCCGCGATTAAATATATGATAGACTTTCCCTGATTCAATAGGTGTCCTGTTTTTTTTCGATGGCATCTGTATCTTTCTAGTTAGAAATTAAAGTTAAGAAATTTTACCACATGGATGTGCTATTTGGGTCAAAGACCCGAAAGAAGAATTACTCCTCTGTCTCCAGTGTTTTAAATATTGAGATCGATCCACTGGCTCGATAGTCATATGTCGGGTCTTAGACCCTTTTGCGGACCCTTCCATTTGTGTCTAAGTGCTTCCTGGGTCAAAGACCCGAAAGTAAAGTTCGTCAATTAACTGTGGCATTTTAAATATTTGGTGCAATCGTGATACACGGTAGGCTTAATCGGGTCTTAGACCCATATATTAAGTTTTGTA
>JBFHES010000018.1:0-32352 GCA_041584015.1 Bacteroidales bacterium | reverse complement strand
AGTGCAGAACAATTAGCCGGAACCTATATAAGCGAATCGGCTTTTACAGTGACAGTTAACTACAATTAAGATATCGCAACGTTTATTGAGATTTTTGAAGAGCCGTACTTAACAGTACGGCTTTTTTGCGTTGTGGGGATTTTTACTAGAAATATTGATGTTGAAAAATTCTTTGCTTGGTCTACAGATACTTAGAGTTTTCGCCCAATTTAGGGCCTAAAATCTCGCAACTTTTTAAAACCCTCGCCGTAGATACTTTTGACGTTTTTGTTTTATTGTTTCTAAGTTTTTTGTAAATTAGTGGTTTCTAATGAATAAGGTCTATCATATAGCAGTTTTATTTTTTGTTCTTTTTGCCTTCACAACAGAGGCTCTGGGGCAAGCAACCACTGCGACCGCAACCGCCACTGCTACAATCGTCAAACCAATTTCTATCACCAAAATCGGTGACATGAGTTTTGGTAATATCGCCACATCTTCTGTTTCTGGAACTGTAATTTTACCCGCATCCGGCGGATCGCCAAATAGATCTGCAACCGGAGGTGTTACTTTACCTGTTGCAAGCGGAACTGTTTCTGCTGCCGAATTTACAGTTTCAGGGCAAGATAACTATACTTATTCCATTAGTTTGCCTACTTCAGGCTACCAAATCTCAGAAGCCGGTAGTTCCGAAACATTAACCATCAATAACTTTACGTGCAACCAGTCACCAATTGGTACGTTATCTAATAGTGGCAATCAAACTTTAAATGTTGGTGCAACTCTAACGATAGGAGCTAATCAGGTATCAGGAGTTTATGAAGATGTTGATGGTGGATTTACGGTAATTGTAAACTACAACTAATATATTATCCTCTATATTTTATTTTTTTTGGTTTTAGCGAATCCTAATTTTTCAAGATAGTCTATTCTGGTTTTGCTCTCTTTTAATCTTTTTTTATTCATTCTGGTTCGCTCTTTTATTTGCTATTAAATTCAAATAAATAGGTTCTTTCTGTGGCTAAAACGCTAACAACGAGCACTTGAGGGATTTGGTAGCGAGTCTTGTCTAAAATGAGGGATGCGTTGAGATTATAATTGATTGATCAACTACGTGATAACATACTAGTTAAATAGCAACTTTTCTGATTCCGTTACGTAAAGATGTATTGTTGTTGCTCCTCTAATTTGAATTGGTTACAAAGTGTTAAGAGAACCAGTCAAACAAAAGAACAGCAATGAGTTATGAGAATGAATTTTAGTAGCCAATTTACCAGTACCCTTAGGGTGCTAACTAGCTAATATTCATGATCAATGTGAATAATTTAAATAACACGATATGTTAAAAATTGGAATTAATAGTTTTCGTTTTTTTAAACAAAGATTATCATTCTTAATAATTTCAGTTCTGGGTATGATGCTTTCAATAGTAATTCCTGCTGAGACTGTTAGGGCACAAGGTGATTTGATGATTACACCTGGACGTGTTGTTTTTAATGGAGTGAAGAAGAGAACGCAAATTTTAAATTTAGCTAATACAGGAAAGGATACTGCTAGATACGTTGTATCGCTGGTTGAGAATAGGATGACAGAACTCGGTAATTTTGAGAATATAACAGAAGCTGATCCGGGGCAGCGTTTTGCAAGTCCGTATCTAAGGTTTTTTCCACGAACAGTTGTTCTGCCACCTCATGAGGCACAAGTTGTAAAAGTGCAATTAATGAAAACTAATTTACTTACCGAAGGAGAATATCGGTCTCATATTTATTTTCGTGCAGTACCAGACGAAGAGCCATTAGGTGCTGATGAAGTGATTGAAGATACCACAGCTGTCGCAATAAAATTAAAAGCCGTTTTTGGTATCACCATTCCGGTAATTATTAGAATAGGAAAAAATGATAGTGATGTTGAAGTGGATAGCATCGTATTCAATATGTATAATGACACATTGCCTGTTTTGTCGTTCAACTTTAACAGAACAGGAAAGATGTCTGTTTATGGGCAGCTAACTGTTGTTCATGTAAGCCCTGGCGGTAAAAAAACGAAGGTGGGGTTTGTAAAAGGAATAGCCATTTATACACCTAACAAGAAGCGTAAATTTAAAATGGCATTAAAAACTGATGAAGGTGTTGATTTTAGTAAAGGAAAATTAATCTTGGATTTTAAGGGACAGACAAATACTGGTCGTAAAAATTTAGCAACTGAAGAATTTAGTCTTGAGTAAAATACCTGTTTGAAGAAATAGTATGTAAATAGATATTATTAATAAAATGAGAAGAGTAAGGGGAAACCCTAAAATACATATTATAGTTTGTATGCTTGTATTCTTTGCATTATCGAAGAGTATAGTTGCGCAAGAACTACCTCCTCGCCCAATTGAAGTAACAATAACTCTGGAGCAAGGTATTAAGTTTGGCTCGTTCTATCATGGAAGTGCTGGAGGTACTGTTACTGTTGATGAAAATGGTGTTCGATCTGCATCGGGTGATGTGTATTTATTGGATTATGAAGCATCGCCGGCAGTTTTTACTATCACAGCTATACCAGGAACCACAATATCATTACTTGCACCGCCGGAGTCGGTTTTATCCGGAGCAGGTGGTACAATGACCATGAATTTAGGACAAACTGATCCTCCGCTGCCATTTGTAGCAACATCGGAGCAAACTCAAGTGAGAATAGGAGGGACCTTAACTGTTGGTAATTCTTTGGCAAATCCTGCTGGAGAATACAGCGGGTCGTTTCTTGTGATTTTTAATCAGGAATGATAGCAACATAATTAATGAATTTTGCCAAAATACAACGAGATCTTATTCAATCATTGTCTGCCATTTATTGGCCAAGGTTGAAGATATTTGCTTTGTTGATTATTTTTGGAGTAAGCCTTCCTCAAAACATACAAGCCCAGGATGAAGAGCATTTTGAAGTCTTATTATTTCTAAAAGTTCAGGATATTGGTGGACTTGATGTTGCTGCTGTTATAAAGGGTGAGGATGCTTATTTATCAGTAACCGAGGTATTCTCATTTTTAAAAATATTCCATAAGGCAACAGCCGATTATGAGACAGTTTCTGGCTTCTTCATAAGCCAGGATAAACAATATGTAATAGAGAAATCTTTAAATCAGATAAGATATAACGATAAAACGTATCAGCTGAAACCAGATGAGATAATCCATACAGAAAGCGGACTATATTTAAAAGTTGATGTGTTCAGTTCTGTGTTTGGATTGACTTGTGATTTTCACTTTCGAACACTTTCTGTTGATCTAAAATCGAAGGTTGAATTGCCTGTAATTAGAAAGTTAAAGCAAGAAGAAATGCGCGCTAACTTGAAGCGCTTGAAAGGAGAAGAAGCCGTTGATACAATTATTGGAAGAGATTATCCTGTCTTTCAAATGGGAATGGCCGATTGGTCTGTTGTTAACAGAAAAGAACATGGAGGGTATTCCGAAACGCGCGGTTCACTGGCGTTGGGTTCGGTTTTATTAGGCGGAGAAGCAATTGTTCGTTTGAATTATAATACCAAAGAACAACTAGCTGCAGATCAACAGCAGTACCTGTGGCACTGGGTTGATAATAATGATAAGGCTTTGCGGCAAATGAAAGTTGGTAAAATACCCGTTTCGTCTACCGCCTCTATTTTCGATCCGATTATTGGAATTCAATTAAGCAATAGTCCTACAACATATCGTCGCTCTTTTGGTACTTATAATATTAGTAATGTAACCGATCCAGGTTGGATTGTTGAACTTTACGTAAACAATGTTTTGGTAGAATATACCAAGGCAGACGCTTCCGGCTTTTATCAGTTTGAAGTGCCAATTGTTTATGGTAATTCAAAAATAATGTTGCGCTTTTATGGCCCATGGGGCGAAGAACGTACAGAAATAGAAACCATAAATATTCCGTTTAACTTTTTACCTAAAAATGAGTTTGAATATGTGATAAGTTCGGGTATTGTAACCGATAGTGTTAACAGCCGCTTTATGCGGCCTTCATTTAACTACGGCTTAGGTAGCCGGATTTCAATTGGTGGAGGATACGAAGCTCTGTCGTCAGTAAAAGATGCCCCAATAATGCCATTCTTCAAAACATCGGTTCGGCTTATTGGCAATTTGCTTTTTTCTGGAGAGTATAATCATGGAATCAGGGCTAAAGGAATTTTAAATTATCGTTTGCCATCAAATGTTTATATTGAGGCAAGCTACTCTAAGTATGACAAAGAGCAAAAGGCAATTATTTTCAATTATTTGGAAGAAAGAAAATTGGCTGTCTCGGCGCCAATCAGGTTCAATAAGTTCGCGGCATTTACACGCTTTACGGCTAATCAAATAATTTTACCTAACTCTCAAAACACCAATCTTGAGCTGCTCTTCTCGGGCGCTCTGTTTCGCGTAAATACAAACCTTACCACTTATGCGCTATTTAATAGCTCAACTGAAAAGCCATATGTTTACAGTAATTTGTCGTTAGGCTTTAGGTTGCCTGGGCGTATTAGTTTAATGCCGCATATTCAATATGACTATACTAACAAACAGGTAATTTCAATGAAATGCCAGCTTGAGAAGCCCATCTCAACACTGGGTTTGTTGCGCGTATCTTACGAGAAAAATTTTAGAGCAAAACACCCGATTTTTCAAATTGGTTTCAAGTACGATTTCTCCTTTGCAAAAACGGGATATTCAGGAATGTCAAGCAACAATAAGTTTTATTCTACTTTCTCCGCCAATGGTAGCTTGTTGTATGATAAGAAGTCGGATTATATTGGATTTAATAATCGGGTTAGTGTTGGCAAAGGTGGAGTAGTTGTGCAACCTTTCGTCGATTTAAACTATAACGGAGAGTTTGATGAAGGAGAACCAAAAGAACTGGGTTTAACTGTAAGATTTAATGGCGGAAGGGTAATAAAGAATAAAAAGGATTCGACCATTCGTGTGATGGAGCTTACTCCTTATACCAGTTATAGGCTTGAGCTTGATAGAAATGGCTTTGATAATATAGCCTGGAAAATTGATCATGAAAGTATGAGCGTTAGCATTGGGCCAAACCAATTCAAACGAGTAGAGGTTCCTATCTATGTTGTTGGCGAGGTGGCAGGTATCATTAAACTTAATGATAATGGAAAACTCAGAGGTCTGGGTAGAGTTTACGTTAATATTCTTGATGAAGAAAATAATGTTGTTGCTAAGACAATTACTGAGTACGACGGGTACTATAGTTATCTTGGATTAATGCCTGGGAAATATCATATTTCTGTTGATGAATCGCAGTTGTCAAAACTGAAAATGCAAGCAGAAACAAAGTCAATTCCTGTTGTTATTTCGGGGAGTGTAGATGGCGATTTTATTGATGGGAATGATATTGTAATTAAACGTAAAAATTAGGTAACATCAGAGACCATATGTCGTATAATTTAGCGTTGTTGGCCGATTGTTTATAAAGTTGTGGCTAACTCCTTTAATCAGGAATTGACGATGTACAATTATACCATTACCTTTGAAGTATTAAACCAATGCTCTATGTTGTTGGCCGTTAAGGTATTTGTTCAAAGTTGTAAATGCGTTAATTCAGGAATCATCACCCATAAATCTAGTCGTGATGATTAAATCTATTGCATTAAATATTGCATTAGTCTGCTCAGGAATAGCGTTTAGGTTCTCCTGTTTAACTAAGCTTTTTGCAGTCTTGGCAATTATTTTGTTCCTTTCTATAAATACAACTCATGCACAATACTGTGCTGCAGGATCAAACAATATTACCTACGAGCGTATTATTCAATTACAAGTTGGCACAATTAATAACACTTCCACAGTGGTAACCGGGGGGTATGCTGATTATACTGGTATATCTACTTACATGGAAATTGGCACAGCCTATCCCATTACAATAACCAATGGCATTACCGATGCAAGTAGTCAGTGTCAGGTATGGGTTGATTGGAATCAAAATGATCTGTTTACTGATGCCGGGGAAACTTTTACAATGACCTTGTCAACAAATACCTTTTCAGGAACCATAACGCCACCTACAGGAGCAACTCGTGGACCCACTACAATGAGAGCTCGTGTAATGTACACAGGAACACTTAGTTCATGTGGAAGTACATCATATGGTGAAGTTGAAGATTATACAATTTATGTATTACCAAGAATTGTTACCGGAACAATTTCACCAAGTGCTTATTGCTCCGGGGCTAGTATATCTGTTCCATATACTTTGGATGGACCGGTACTTGCTGCAAATGTATTTTCTGCTGAACTCTCTGATGCCAGCGGAAGTTTTGCATCGCCAACCGTAATTGGTACTCTTACATCAACTGCTTCAGGTACTATTTCAGCTACCTTGCCAACCATTAGTTCAACAGCAACAGGTTACAGAATACGTGTTGTTAGTGATTCCCCTGCAGTTAATGGCGCAGACAACGGGAGTGATATTACCATAAATGCAATACCTTCGATTAACGGAACAACACCTTCAGAGAACTGTGGAACCGGAGTGGTTCTATTAGGAGCCTCTGCCTCTGCCGGAACGATTAATTGGTATGCGGCAGCAACAGGCGGTTCATCGTTGGGATCTGGCACTAATTACAGTACGCCTTCTATTTCAACAACAACAACTTATTATGTTGCTGCAACGAGCAATGGATGTACATCTGATCCTAGAATAGCAGTTGTTGCAACCATAAAGACAATTCCTACAATTACTGGATCTACACCAAATTCGAATTGCGGCACAGGAACAGTTGACCTTACTGCTGTTGCATCTGCTGGTACCATAAACTGGTATGCAGGTGCTACTGGTGGAAGTTCATTAGGACCTGGTGGAAGTTTTACAACTCCGACAATCTCAACTACAACCACATACTACGTTGATGCAACACTTGATGGATGTACCTCTGAGTCAAGAACAGCTGTTGTGGCAACCATAAAACCTATTCCTGAAATAACAGGGACAAGCCCAGATTCAAACTGTGGAGCAGGAATCGTCATGCTTGGAGCTGCTGCATCGGCAGGAACAATAAATTGGTATGCCAGCTCAACTGGTGGTAGTATTCTTGGAACAGGTACAAGTTTTTATACTCCTTCTATTTCATCCACAACTACCTACTATGTTGATGCAACTTTAAATGCCTGTACAAGCAACCCAAGAACAGCAGTTATTGCAACAATACATGAAGTTCCTGAAATTACAGGAACTACACCTGGCTCAAGCTGTGGACCAGGAACTGTAGATCTTGCGGCGGCTGCTTCGCTAGGAACTATCAACTGGTATGCAGCAGCAACAGGTGGTACGTTGTTGGTCGCAGGGCCCAATTATACTACGCCATGGCTGTCAAATACAACTACTTATTATGTTGATGCAATAAGTAATGGGTGTACAACCGATAGTAGAACAGCGATTGTTGCTTTAGTTGCCCCTTCAAGCGTTGGAGGTGTTGCGTCTGCGAATCAGACTATTTGTAGCGGCACATCACCAGCAGATATATCTTTAACGGCTTCCATAGGATCTATACAATGGCAGTCGTCAAATGATAATGTAATTTTTAATGACATTGTTGGCGCCACTTCAGCTACTTTAACAGCTGCGCAAATGGGTGCCATTACAAGTCTCACTTATTATAGAGCACAAGTTACCAGTGGGGCTTGTTCGTCTGCAAACTCAAATGTTGTAACCATTTCAGTAATAAGCCTAGGCCTAGGTGTTTCTCCTCCTGTAGAATTTTGCCAGTACGATATTCAAATGGTTGAGTCGAACGTGAGCGGTGGTAGTGGTAACTATACCTATTCCTGGGAAGTTGTAACGTCAGGTGCTGGAGATCTTTTTGTAACAGGTGCAACAACTAACGATTTTATTTGGTTGACATCTTATATCCTGTCTCCTGACAACTATGAATATAAATTAACGGTTAATGATATAGATGAGGGGTGTCAGGAAGTTGAGAATTACTCAGTAACAATCACACCTAATGTTAATTCAAGTTGGGTAGCAAATCCTTCTTCGGGATGCGTTGGAGAAACAGGCGTTAGCTACGAGGTTGAGACCATTGTAGGAACAACCTACTTGTGGACAGTTTCAGGTGGGTCTATTGCTTCCGGTCAAGGAAGTTCTCAAATTACAGTCGATTGGGGACTTAGTTCCGGATCAGCTAGTGTTGGCGTAGAAACAACTTCTGGTAGTTGCAGCCAGGACTTAAATCAGTCGGTTTATCTTTACGACCTGCCAACAATAAGTCTGGGTTCCATGTCATCAATATGTAGTTCTTTGGGGGCGGTTGATTTGCCGTTTACCTCAACAACAGGTAGTCCGGACGAGTACAGTATTACATTTAACGCGGCAGCACTTGCAGAAGGTTTTGCTAATGTTAGTAATGCAGCTTTACCAAGCTCTCCAATTGTAATTCAGGTGCCTGTTAATGCTGCTGGAGGAACAAGCTATAATGCCAGCCTAACAGTAACTAATAGTTATCAGGGATGCGAAAGCGTGGTTTATCCGATAAGCATTACACTTGATGCAAGTTATGCTGTGAGTGTTAGTATTGCTGCATCCATAAATGAAGTTTGCGAAGGCACCAGCGTTAGCTATACCGCTACTCCAACTAACGGAGGAGTAGCACCAACTTATCAATGGAAAGTAAATGGATTAGATGTTGGAACGAGCAATACAGTGTATGCCTACAATCCATCTGTTGGAGATAAAATTACATGTACCCTAACATCAAATTATGTTTGTACAACGGGGAATCCTGCAACATCAAATGAAATAGAAACAACTGTTCATCCGGCTAGTGTTGGCGGAACAACATCAGCTGATCAATCAATAAATGCTGGAACTGCTCCTTCGGATATCTCCTTAAGCGGATATGTTGGAACCATCCAATGGCAGTGGTCGTCGGATAATGTTCTATTTTATGATATTTCTGGAGCAAGCGCATCGCCATTAACAAGTGCACAAATGGGTACCATAAGTGCAACAACCTATTATCGTGCTGTTGTAACCAGTGGTTTGTGTTCATCAGCAAATTCAAATACAATTACTGTTGTTGCGTTAAGCGATTCTGATGGTGATGGTGTAAGTAATGCTGTTGATCTTGATGACGATAATGATGGTATCCTAGATACAGATGAGAGCAACTCCTTGTTTTTTACAAACTACGATGCTTATTGGCCGTTCGAGAATTCATTGAATGATATTTCAGGAAACAACTATAATCTTGCAGCAGGCTCAGCTACGTTCTCAACAGCAAGTATACGCGGTGTTGCAGCTGCATCTTTTGACGGTACATCCAATTATTTGCAATACAGCAATGGTACTTTCCTTAATCAGGCGATTAGCTATTTTACGTACTCCATATGGTTAAAACCTAGCAATCTTACAGGGACTAAAATCATTCTCGATGAAGGTGGATCTACCAATGGTATAGCTATTAGATTAAATGGAAATACCCTGCAAAATGCAATTCGCGAGGGAGGATCCGGTTCGCAGGTAAGTACTTCAAGTTTTACATTTCCAAGTGATAATAACTGGCACCATGTTGCATTAACCTATGATAATGGCGATATGATCATGTATTTTGATGGTGTTGCATCTAACACATTGCAAACAGGTTTTGGTGAGTTGGCTGCTCATTCGAGTGGGCATTCATTCGGATCTACCAACGGCGGAGATGCTTTTGGAAGTAGCGGAACAAATTATTATTCCGGATTAATGGATGAAGCTATTCATTATCCAAGCGTGCTTACAGCTTTAGAAATTGACTACCTGGTAAATAATATGGCTGATTTTGATAATAACGGAACGGCAAACCAGCTTGATTTAGATAGTGATGGAGATGGATGTTTCGATGCAAATGAAGCTTATGGTTTATCCAACGCAGATTCAAATGGCGATGGTACTTATGGTGGTGTTGTCGGAAGCGCAGAAGTGGATGCCACAGGTAAAGTAATTGCTGCTTCATATGCTACTCCTGTAAATCTAGACAGCGGAACAGGTATTACTATTCCCGATTATTTGCAAAAAAGTATTGCACTACAAGGAATCACAACGCAGCCAGGTGATCAATTAGAAGCTATCCCTTTATCTACCATTGATTTTACCGTTGAAGCGGCAAGCTCAGGTACAGGAACCGATATAATCTATCAATGGCAGGAGAATAGCGGAAGCGGATTTGGTAACATTTCAAATGGAGGTATCTATAGCGGAGCCAATTTAGCGACACTAACCTTAACGGGAATCACAACGGCAATGCATAATTACCAATACAGGGTATTGTTATCAACACCATCATATGTTTGCGATAATGACTACACGTCAAATAATGCTACGCTTACAATAAAGGCTGTTCCATTGGCCTTCGACGATGAAGAAACCACCAACGAAGATGTTGTCTTAAACTCAACTGTTGCTGGGAACGACATCCCTAGTTCTGATGGTGGAAATGTGTGGTCGGTGCTTGTTGATGTTACTGATGGTAATTTGTCATTCAATACGGATGGTTCATTCACGTATACTCCAGATCCGGAGTTTAGTGGTGAGGATTCCTTTGAATACAAAATTGTGGATGCGGATGGTGATCCTTCATCAGCCACTGTCACAATTACTGTATTAATTGATACCGACGAAGATGGCATAATGGATATTGCAGATGCGGATGATGATAACGATGGAATTACCGATGATTTAGAAATGAGCTGCGATCCCGTTAGCGGTTTTGATGGTTATTGGCCAGTTGAAAACTCAACAGATGACGCATCTGGTAATAGTCATAATTTGATTGGTGGTACTATTACCTACTCCACTGATTGTAAAAAAGGTATCAGCTCAGCATCTTTTAATGGAACAGGAGATTTCCTTAAATATAGCGACGGTACCTATCTTAATCAGCAGATAAGTTATTTCTCTTATGCCTTTTGGGTTAAGCCAAGCACCTTAAGTGGTATTCAGGATTTACTGGATGAAGGTGGTGGAACCAATGGATTGGCAATTCGATTAAATGGTAACGTTCTTGAAAACTCAGTAAGAGAAGGTGGTGCTTCTTCACAGCTAAGTACCTCGTCATTTACTTTTCCTGCAGATGATGAATGGCATCATGTAGCTATAACATACGATAATGGTACTGTTATTATGTATTTAGATGGAGTTGCATCAACGACCCTTAATACGGGCTTTGCGTCACTTGCATCGCATTCAAGCGGACAGTTATTTGGCGGAAGCGATGGCGATGCCTTTGGTGCTTCGGGTAATTTCTATGGGGGGTTAATGGATGATTTTGTACATTATCCATCTGTAATTTCACAAAGCGATGTATTAGACATCATGGCTGGTAATTGCGATACAGACAACGATTTAATAGTCAATAGAATTGATTTTGACAGCGATGGCGATGGTTGTAGCGATGCCAACGAGGCCTACAACAATGTTGATGCCGATGGTGATGATGGCGATTCGTATGGAACTGGGGTTCCTGCCGTAGATGCAGAAGGAAAGGTTATCGCTGCATCATATGCTGCACCTACTACAACGGCAGGTGGTAATTACACTTATCTCGAAGGTGTTTCAATTAATATAACAACTGATCCGGTTGATTTGGAGGTTTGTGAAAATCAAGCTATAAACTTTACAGCAGTTGCTACTGCTAGCATGCTACCTACAACACCGGCATCAACGGCAAGCACTGATCTTACGTATCAGTGGCAGTTTAGCACAGATGGTGGAGCCAATTTTAACGATGTTGCCGGACAAGGCGGCACAACTACCAGCGGTGCAAATGTAGCCTTGTATGTTGCAAGTGTTCCTATTGCTTACGATGGAACTATTATAAGAGTTGTATTTAGTAATGAAGCGTGTCTTTGTCCTTCCGTATCTACAGCTCTGCTTACTGTTAATGAATTAGCCATAGGAACATTTAGTTATGCGGGAAGTCCATATTGTCCGAATGCAGCAAATGCCTTTCCTACATTTAGTGGTGGGGGAGAGGCTGGAACTTTTACTTCAACTCCCGGATTAATATTTGCCAATCCATCAACAGGTGAAATTAACATAACTGCCAGCACACCCGGAACCTATACCGTAACAAACACAATTGCTCCTGTTGCACCATGTGGTGAAGTTGTTGAAACCAGTTCAATTACCATAATAAATGAACTTACATGGACCGGCGCAGCAGACACAGATTGGAACAACACAGGTAATTGGACCTGCGGTATTGTTCCAATTATTAGCAGAGATGTTCAAATAGCAGATGTAACTAATCAGCCCATACTCAATAATGGCGCGGTTGGTGCTGTTCGGCATCTAACAATTAATAGTTTGGCTACTTTAGCTATAAATGATAATACATTACAAATATCTGGTGATATTAGCAATTCAGGGACATTCACAGCAAGTTCAGGAACTATTGAAATGAAAGGTGCTGCTTTACAGACTATTGGAGCTGATCTTTTTGAAAACAATACTATTCAACACCTAACAATTAACAATGCAGCGGGAGTTAGTCTGCTCGGACCGTTAAATGTAACCGGTATTGTTACCTCAGCCTCAGGGGACTTTGCAAGCGACGGTAATTTAACGCTAGTTTCATCGGCAACAAAAACTGCACTCATCAATGGTTCGGGAGCAGGTACCGTTTCAGGTAATGTTACCATGCAAAGATATTTAGCATCGGGGTTTGGATATAAATATTTTAGTTCCCCATTTCAAGCAGCCACTGTAAATCAGTTTGCTGATGACATGGATCTGAGTGCTGAGTTTCCTTCGTTTTACAAATACGATGAGAGTAGAACCGCGGCAGGTTGGGTAAGTTATGTTACGGCCTCTAATGTGTTAAATCCAATGGAAGGTTATGCCGTTAATTTTGGAGATGTGGATGTGGCGAATACTGTTGATGCAACTGGCGAAGTAAACAACGGTGCCCTTTCAATTAGCCTTTTCAATAATGATAATACCTATACCAAGGGATTTAATTTGGTCGGAAATCCATATCCATCACCAATCGATTGGGATGCGAGTAGTGGTTGGACAAAAACGAATATTGATGATGCTTTGTACTATTTTAATGCAAGCGGTACCGATCAATATGGCGGAACCTACAGTACCTATATAAATGGTATCTCAAGCGATGGAGTTGCCAGTAATATTATTCCATCCATGCAAGGATTCTTTGTGCATGTAAGTAATGGAGTGGCTCCGGTTTCAGGTACGCTTGGTGTTGATAACAATGTGAGGATTCAAGACCAAACGCAGGAGTTTATGAAAAGTGAGGATGAAGTCACCGATTTCCTTTTAAGGTTAAACGCCCAATTTACCGATGATCCTGAGTCGGTAGATCCAATGGTGGTTTATTTTAACAGCAATGCCTCTGATGGTATAGATAATCAATACGATGCCTTAAAGTTATTGAACACAGACGTGAAGGTGCCAAGCTTGTATGCAACCATAAAAGGTGGAACAAAGTTATCCATAACTGCTTTGCCTGGAATGGATAATACCGCTGTTGCCATTCCGCTTGGTTTAAATATTTCAAGAGATGGTGAGCTTAGTTTTGGCATCAACAATATTAAAAATATGCCGGCAGTATTGCGTGTTTATTTATACGATGCGCATACCGGAATTAATCAAAGTTTACTTCCCGATCAGGAATATAAAGTACAGCTAAAGGCAGGCGAGCACCATAATCGTTTTTCACTTAAGTTGATTAATAACCTGGTTGATAATCCAGAAGATTTATCTAGTTTGTTTGGTGTGTTTTCATCCGATGGAATTGTGAAAGTGACAATAAAAACACTAGAAAGTAATAGCGGAGAAATCTCACTTTTCAACCTTATGGGTCAACAAGTTTACACAACAAATGTAAATGAAGAAGGGTCGTTTGAATTTAGGCCACAGCTTAATACTGGCGTCTACATTGTAAGCTATTTTACCGGCGATAAAAAAGAATCTAAGCGATTGTTTATTCAATAAATGTGATTGCGCCGCGTATCGTTTAAGGTTTATCCTTGCATTATTGATACAGAATTTTAATAATTGCTAAAATCTCAACTCCAAGTATGATCATGTAGCTGACTCCCTTATGACTAATAAAGGAACCTTTGAAATTTACAATGAGTTTGTATTCCTTAAATTTAACCTAGATAGGTACAAATCACATATTTATATTCATTTTCCCTTAATGGAAAAACGATTTAAAAAAATCCAGACAAAATGAATGCGCTTGCGCACGTTTTGTAAGACCACCTCGCAATGTCCATTTTAATTGTCTACTCTATTTGTAAGTGATTCCCAATTGACCTTTCGAAATCGTCAAAAAATCAGCAGTTGTTTTGATGAGTAAAATATTGAATATCTAGGTCTTATTCATCCTTTTAGCCTGTCAAGTTTAGAATGTAGAGCAGATTTATAGATTATTTTTTTAATTGTCCTTTTTTGAAAATTACCCCGTTATCCCAATGAGGTTAGGAGATCCCCGAATTTGATACTTGCTCTAAAATCGTAAATGTCTCTAAGTTATTGACTTGGTGTTGTGTAAAACGAAACATCATTCCTAACAATGCGTAAGATACTCTTGCATGGATAGTTTTTAGGCACAAAGACAATTGTTTCAACTAAAACGTCAACACACAGAAAATCAATCAGTACTGTTCATGAGAAATACTAATAGAGTATAAGCTTAATTTAGAATAAGCAAATATGGGATTAGATTACTTTTTAACTAATATTAAAGCTGGTCGTAGAAATAGCCGAGGTAATGCAATTCATATGCGCTCAAGGTTTGTTGAACTCCTCAGACGTATCCGCTTAACTGTTACAGTACTTGCTTTGCTATTAATGGGATTTTCAAAATTTGCTAGTGCACAGATAACTACTAATACACCAGCAATAACCGGGTATGTTGATGATGTATCTCAAACAATATCCTATACAGTACCTGCAGGTAGCAACCAGTTGTTGGTTGTTGGTATTTCACTAGCTTCAGGAGATGCCGCTAAGAAAATTAGCAATGTTACATACAATGGTATCGCATTAACGAGGCTCATAGAAGTTCAAAGTTCGGGTGGTGATCCCCGTGCTGATATATGGTATATGGTGAATCCGCAGCAGGGAACGTATAATATTGTAGTTACAAGCGCCGACGCGAATAAGCGCCGCACTGGTGTTGTGTCGTTCAATGGTGTAAATCAATCAACGCCAATATCTGGTCATGTTACAAGTGAAGGAAGCTCAGGAACTCCATCTCTTATCGTCGCAAGTGACACTGGCGACCTTGTTATGGCAGTAGTAGCTTCGCTTGCTTCTTCTCTAACAAATGCAGGCGGTCAAACATCGCTTTGGAATTCAGGAATGGAAGGTGGCTCTGACAAGCCGGGAGCTGCAGCAACAAAAACAGGTGTAGCTGGTAACGTAACCGTTAGTTGGACAGGAAGTGAAAAATGGGCAGGCATTGGTTTTAATATAAAGGTATTTCCTACAATATTTGCATCCGCTATCAGCGGTTCATCTTTTTGCGCAGGGGCATCTGTTCAGGTACCCTATACCATCCTTGGCATCTATAACGGAGCGAATGTTTTTACGGCCCAATTATCTGACGCCAATGGTAGCTTTGCGTCTCCAATTTCAATTGGAACTTTAACATCTACAACTGAGGGTATTATTTCGGCTACTCTTCCGGCAGGAACATCAACAGGGACTGGATACAGAATACGTGTTGTAAGTTCTACACCAGCCATAACCGGAACAGATAATGGTAGCAACATTACTATAAATGCGATTCCAACAATCACCAATACAGCAGATGGCTTAACCTGTGGAACAGGAACCGTTGAACTGGGAGCCACTGCATCAGCTGGAATAATTAATTGGTATGAAGCCTCAACAGGTGGAGCATCATTAGGAACAGGAATAAGTTTTACAACTCCTTTCATCTCCTCAACAACTACATATTATGTAGATGCAACTGCAAATGGTTGCACAACTGCAGCTAGAACAGCGGTAACCGCAACGGTTGTTACCTTGGATATTACAGACAATGCTCCCGCTGATTTGTGCCAATATGATATTTCGATGGTAGAGGCAATTGTTAGCGGCGGTAGTGGTAATTATACATATCAGTGGCAAGTTGTAACTCCTGGAGCAGAGAATCTATTTATATCAGGTTCAACAACAAACGATTTTATTTGGCTAACTAGTTATATGCTTTCTTCAGACTCTTACGATTATAAATTAACTGTAACTGATTTGGATTTTGCATGCGTTTATGTTGAGGATTATTCGGTAACGATAAGCCCTAATGTAAGCCCTAATTGGCTTATTAGTTCTTCATCTGCTTGTGTTAGTGAGACAGGTGTTACTTACGCTGTAGAATACTTAGCGGATGCAGACTACCTTTGGACCGTGACAGGTGGGGCAATTGCTTCCGGTCAAGGCTCATCTTCTATCACTGTTGATTGGGGACTCAATTCTGGGTCAGCAAGTGTTGAGGTTGAAACAACTACAGGAACCTGCTCTAATGATTTATATAAATCGGTATATCTGTATGCGCTTCCAACAATTTCAAATACAAGCGACGGCTCACGATGCGGAACAGGAACTGTAACATTGGAGGCAACAGCATCCGCTGGAACCATTAATTGGTATGCAGCGGCAACAGGCGGAACTTCACTGGGAACAGGAACAATATTCACTACTCCTACTATTTCAGCAACTACTTTATTTTATGCGGATGCAACAGCAAATGGTTGTACATCGTCATCAAGAACTGCTGTGACCGCCACGGTATTAACAGTACCTAACATATTCTCCACAGTAGATGGTTCACGATGCGGATCCGGAACAATTGAATTGGGTGCTTCAGCTACTGCGGGCATTATTAGTTGGTATGCTGCCTCTACAGGAGGAACTTCTTTAGGAACAGGTACTAGTTTTACTACTCCTTCCATTACAGAAACCACTATTTATTATGTTGATGCATCAACAACTGATTGCACATCAGAAGAAAGAACACAGGTAACCGCTACAATAAAGCCTATCCCAACAATTACTGGAACCGATCCAGGAGCCTCATGTGAAGAAGGCGAAGTTGAACTGGGAGCTACTGCTTCAGCCGGAACCGTAAACTGGTATGCCGACATTACCGGAGGTTCATCTCTTGGTACAGGAACTGGTTTCGTATCACCACTACTCACAGTGAGTACAACGTATTATGTAGACGCAAGCTTAAATGGTTGTACCACAGCAGAACGAACTGCTATAGAGGCAACAATAAGTTATACATATCCCACAATAACGAGTACACAACCAGAATCGAGGTGTGGAACAGGGACTGTCGAATTAGAAGCAAGCGCATCGGATGGAACAATAAATTGGTATGCAACACCAACTGGAGGTAGTTCTCTTGGAAATGGAACGAACTTTATTACTCCTTCTATCTCAAGCACAACCACCTATTATGTGGATGCAACTACAGTATGTACAACGCAATCGCGAACCGCTGTAACTTCTACTGTGCATGATCCACCAATAATTTCAGGAACAACTGCTGGCTATAATTGTGGAGCCGGTTCAGTAAGTCTCGGTGCTTCATCATCAACCGGAAGTATCAACTGGTTTTCCGATGAGGTCGGAGGAACAGCAATTGGATCTGGTTCAAGTTATACGACTCCTATAATTGCGGTAAGTACAACCTACTATGTTGAAGCCGAAGATAACTATTGCAGCTCAGAAGAGAGAACGGCCGTTTTGGCCAGCATTTACGAAATTCCAACAATCACTTCAATTTCGAACGGAACACGTATAGGATCAGGGACAGTTGCTCTTGGTGCAACTTCTTCTGATGGAACCATTAATTGGTATACATCGGCAGCAGGCGGTAGTTCAATTGGAACGGGAACCACTTTCCTCACTCCATCTATTTCAAGCACCACAACTTATTACGTTGATGCAATTAATGTTTGCGGAACAACTACTTCAAGAACGGCTGTTACAGCCAGTGTTGTTTGCTTTACCTATGTGAAACCAATAAGTCTCAATAATAATTTATCAGCCTGTGCAAGTACCACCGACACTTTAATTAATTTCCCAGTTTTAATTAAGATTACCGACGACCCGGAGCTTGCAAGTACCAACTTTGGTGGCCATGTTGAACATAGTAATGGCTATGATATATTCTTTACAGATGAAGAGAATAATGGATTGGACTTTGAAATTGAGAGTTATTCATCGGATATTAATGGAGGAGATTTAGTTGCATGGGTAAAAATCCCATCGCTGCCAACAGCGCTAAAATCTGGAATCAAGCTTTATTATGGTAATTCTTCCATCATATTAAACCCTTCCTCCCAGTTAACCTGGGCAGATGACTATGTTGGCATATGGCACCTTAATACTGACGAAAATGATGCAAGCCAGTTTGGCAATGATGGAACAAATGTAGGGTCGACTAACATAACTGGTAAAGTAGCAGATGGTCAGTCGTTCGATGGTATAAATGATAAAATAATTCTACCCAATAGTTCAAGCCTTGCCATTACCGGCAATTCAATAACGGTATCAGTTTGGGCATACATTACAGGAACTCCGAGTGATGATACGCCCTTTGTAACGAAATTTAATGAAGGTAATGATGAAAGATATATGCTTGGTGTTGATGATGGATCGAATAAAGTAAATACTCGAATATCAACAAGCAATGGCTACTACAGACATGATGCAGGAAGCTATCCATATAATCAATGGTCATACTTTACAATGGTTTACAATGGCTCAACAAAAAAGGCTTATGTGAATGGTGAGGAGATCTACAGTTATAGCATTAGCGGCAATATCCTGCACACTTCAACTGATTCTATTTACATTGGTAAACGATATAATCTAAGATGGTTTGATGGTTTAATGGATGAAATAAGAATTTCTGATGAAGCTAAAAGTGCAGATTGGATTTGCACTGAATATGCCAATCAAAATAATCCCGAAGACTTTATAAGTGTAGGTTCCGAAGGAATGCATCCAGCCATTTTAACAACCACTCCGGCCTCCCGATTAACAGCAGGGTCGGTCACCCTTGGAGCTACATCGTCAGGTGGAACCATTAACTGGTATGCCGATTTGCTCGGTGGTACGTCTTTGGCCATAGGAACAACTTACACAACACCTATACTTTGGTCTACTACTATATATTATGCTGAAGCCACCGATGTTTGTGGTACTTCGCCAAGCAGAACACCTGTTACGGCTTCCATAAGCAACTATGATTTTGTCAAACTGATTACAGTAAACGATAACTTATCGGCTTGTAATGCTGCCGTAGATACCTTAACTAATTTTCCATTACTGGTGGTTATTAATGATGATTCAGATCTTGCGCATACAAGCCATGGCGGTAATATTGAGAATAGCAACGGCTATGATATTATATTTGTCGACGAGGCAAATAATGAATTGTCTTTTGAAATAGAATCATACTCTTCCGATGCAAATGGCGGCGACTTGGTGGTCTGGGTTCAAATGTTGGCGATACCTACAACCGATACCTCGGTGATTAAAATCTTATATGGAAATCCTAATATTGTGGCTGATCCTTCTTCTAACTCAACCTGGACGTCTGATTATGCGGCTGTCTGGCACTTAAATGCTGATGAGAACGATGCTACTATTAATGCAAACGATGGACAAAACTCCGGATCAACTAATCAAACAGGGAAAATCTCAGACGGACAATTGTTTGACGGTGTTAATGATAATATAAGTATTCCAAATAGCGAAAGCTTGGCCATAACAGGAAGCTCAATTACTGTTTCTTGCTGGGCTAATATTGCTGGCACACCTGGTGAAGACACTCCATTTCTCACAAAATTCAAAATTGGAAACGATGAACGCTTTATGATTGGCGTTGACGGTGGGAGCAACAAAGTAAATTCAAGAATTAAAACAAGTAGTGGTTATAGCAGGCATGATGCTGGTAGCTATCCCTATAATCAATGGTCATACTTTGTGTTGGTTTATGATGGCGCCAATAAAAAAGTATATGTAAATGGATCGCAAATATACAGTTATAGCGCAAGCGGAACGTTGCTGCATACCGACGATGATCTTATTAATATTGGAAAAAGATACGACGAACGCTACTTTGATGGAGCAATGGATGAAATGCGAGTATCGGAGCATGCAAAATCCGCTGATTGGATATGTACTGAATACGCCAATCAAAATGCGCCGGAATTATTTAATACGCTGGATGATGAAGTGCTTTTTCCACGAATAATAACAACTACGGCGGCATCCAGATGCGGGAATGGTAGCTTAACAATTGGTGCAACTGCAACATCAGGTACCTTAAATTGGTATTCATCACCAGTTGGTGGCGCCTCTTTGGGCACAGGAACAAGTTTTACAACACCATCACTCTCAAGTAGCACAACCTATTATGTTGATGCCACCAACGTAGGTTTTATGAGTGCCAGGTCTCCTGTTCTTGCAACGGTAATACCATTGAGCGTCGGAGGAACAGCTTCTTCTAATCAAACTATTTGCTATGGCGAATCACCATCCGATATTCAATTAACAGGACAAACCGGAACCATACAATGGCAATCATCCATTAACAACATAAATTTCAATGATATTCAAGGGGCTACATCTTCAATATTGTCGAGTTTACAAATAGGCGCTCTAATAAACACTACCTATTACCAGGCAGTAGTCTCAAGTGGAGACTGTTCGTCTGAAAACTCAAGTGTAGTAACTATTACAGTCGATCCTGCAAGTGTTGGAGGAACAGTTACTTCAGATCAGGATATTTGTAGTGGTGATTCACCATCTGATTTACTATTATCAGATAATACGGGTTCCATTCAATGGCAGTCATCCACCGACAATGTAATTTTTAATTCCATTGTTGGAGCAAGCACTTACAACTTAACAAGTTCACAAATGGGTGCTTTAGCAACAACAACTTATTATCGTGTAGTTGTAACAAATGGTGTCTGCGAATCTGCGATTTCAAATGTAGTTACTGCAACAGTTACTACAATGCCGGTAGCCACATTCAGCTATCCTAACAATCCTTATTGTCCCAATGCAGTTGGGGTTATACCGGGTTATACAGGAGCCGGCGAAGCAGGGACTTTCTCTTCTTCTGTTGGTTTAGAGTTTTTGAATGCAAGTACAGGTGAAGTAAATACAACTGCCAGCGCTCCCGGTAATTATATTGTAACTAATACAATAGTCGCAGAAGGCGGATGTCCGGATATTATTGAAACGAATGAATTAATTATTAGCAATGAACTTACCTGGACAGGTGCAGTAGATACGGATTGGAATAATTCTGCGAACTGGACCTGTGGAATAATTCCGGTAATAACCAGAGATGTGCAAATTGCAAATGTTGATAATCAACCAATCCTGTCTAACGGAGCTGTTGGTACTGTGCAACATATTGACATCAACAATGGTGGGTCATTAACAGTAATTGAAAATAAATTACAAATAGCAGGTTTTATAACTGGCAATGGAATTTTTACAAATAAGGAAGGAACCGTTGAGCTGAAGGGAACAACTCCTCAAATTATTCCTTCCGGAGTTTTTAAGGATGATACCATTCAAGGATTAACAATTAACAATACCTCAGGTGTGATTCTACTTGGACCACTTAATGTAACTGGTATTGTTTCAACAACGGCGGGTGTGTTGGCATCAAACAGCAATTTAACATTGGTATCAAATAAACAAGCTACTGCCTTGATAGATGGATCAGGAACCGGAACCGTTTACGGCAATGTTACCATGCAAAGATATTTGGCGTCGGGCTTTGGTTATAAGTATTTTAGTTCGCCGTTTCAGGCCGCAACTGTAAGTCAGTTTGCCGACGATATGGATTTGAATGCCGATTTTCCGTCTTTTTATAAATACGATGAAAGTCGCACGCCAGCAGGGTGGGTTAGTTATGTATCTGCTACAAACATATTAAACCCATTAGAAGGTTATGCCCTTAATTTTGGAGATGTGAATGTTGAGAATACTGTAGATGCTACCGGAGAAGTAAACAACGGGGTTTTATATGTGAATGTTTATAACAATGATAATGATTACAGTCAGGGATTTAATCTCGTTGGGAATCCATACCCTTCACCAATAAATTGGGATGCTACCAGTGGTTGGACAAAAACGAATATTGATGATGCCTTGTACTATTTTAATGCAAGTAGTACCGATCAGTATGGCGGAACCTACAGTACTTATATTAATGGAATTTCAAGTGATGGAGTTGTCAGTAATATTATTCCATCCATGCAGGGATTTTTTGTGCATGTGAGTAATGGCGCAACTCCGGTTGCAGGCATCCTTGCCCTGGATAACAATGTGAGGATACAAGACCAAACGCAGGAGTTCATGAAAAGCGAGGATGAAGTCACCGACTTCCTTTTACGGCTAAATGCCCAATTTACTGATGATTCTAAATCAGTCGATCCAATGGTGGTTTATTTTAACAATAATGCCTCTGAAGGAATAGACAAAGAGTACGATGCCTTAAAGCTTATGAATACTGATGTGAATATACCAAGTTTATATGCAACCATTAAGGGAGGAACAAAGTTATCCATAAGCGCTCTACCTGAAATGGACAATAAAACAGTTGCCATTCCTCTCGGTTTGAAAGTCTGTCGAGAAGGAGAACTTCATTTTAGTATCAACAATATGAAAAACATGCCGGCGGTATTGCGCGTTTATTTCTACGATGCACATACCGGAGTAAATCAAAGCCTGCTGAATAATGAAGCGTATAAGGTTCGCTTAAAGCCTGGTGAGTATTTGAATCGTTTTTCACTAAAATTGATTAATAATACAATCGACTCTCCTTATGATGATCCGAACGATGTACTGGTGGTTTATTCATCAAACGGTATAATTAAAGCAAACGTACGATCTCTCCAGAACAACACTGGAATGCTAATGCTATTCGATATGACCGGACACCAAATTGGTCGTCTTCAAATAAATGAAGCCGGTAATTATGAAATGCAGCCTCACCTATGTGCAGGACTCTACTTTCTACGGCTTATTAGTGGTGATATTGAGAATACCCGTAAAGTATTTGTAAATAGGTAGATGATTCCCAATTTTATTCGAGTGAAATTGTTTTGATATTACTAATCAAAACATGACAATCTGCACGAACGTCATTGTTTGTTTCTTAAAAAAATCACAAAAAGATATCTGGTATGCAATATCCTTTTATATTTGACATTAGAAGGATTGTATCTATATATGTTCAAAACTTAATATCATGAATAATCAAAGTAAAAAGGCACTTAGCTATTTTGTTGTGTTGTTGTTGCTGGGTTTTGTGTCCTGTAAGCATACCGAGTTGGATGTTTCAAAATATCCAGAGGTGTGCTTTGACAATCAAATACTTCCCGTTTTTAAAGCCAGTTGTGGTATGTCAGGTTGCCATAATTCCACTTCGGCAGAGGCCGGTTATATTTTAACTGATTATCAGAATATATTAAATGGCGTTATTCCATATAAACCTTTTGAGAGTGAGGTTTATACTATTTTATCGAGTAACTGGGTGCATCCAATGCCACCTGAGAATCCACTACCCCAGGAGATAAGAACATTGATCAGGCTATGGATCGAGCAAGGTGCGATGGAAACTTCTTGCCCTGACACCTCAAATGTTCTTCTGCGCAGTCAGCATGGTTCATCGGTAGCGCATCATCCTGGCGAAAACTGCATGTTATGTCATGCACCTTCGGGCGACGCTGCTGGTTGGTTTAGTCTTGCAGGTACGGTTTACGATTCGTCATTACAAACAATTTATCCGAACGCAACAGTTAAACTGTACACCGAGGCATCAGGGCAGGGTACCTTGGTTGAGACGCTTGAAACAGACGCAGATGGTATGTTTTATTCCACCGATGAAATAGATTTTCTAAGTGGATTGTATCCGGTTGTGGAGGGAACAAATGGAGAGACCATGTACATGAGTCAGCCTGTTTTTACAGGACAGTGTTATAGTTGTCACGGACAGGATCAGTCGCGTATTTATATACAAGGATCAGATTTTCCGATTCCAAGTGATTCAATTTGTTTTCAAACCGAAGTGCTGCCAATACTGATGTCTAGTTGTGCCATGTCCCAATGTCATGATGCTTACTCAGCACAGGATGATATCATTTTGAATAGTTATTTTAATGTGATGTATAGCGACGACAACGATTTAGTGGTACCTGGTTTTCCTACCCAAAGTGAGTTATATGAAGTGCTTATTGAGGATGATCCTGAAAAGCGGATGCCTCCGTCACCAAACAACGCCTTGGCGCAAGAACAAATTGATATTATCTATAACTGGATTGCCGAAGGTGCTTTGGATCGTGATTGTACCGAAGGTCCGTGCGATACGGTAAATGTAACTTTCTCAGGAACCATCTGGCCGCTGGTACAAAATAATTGTACAGGTTGCCACAGTGGTGGAACTCCGGCAGGAAATATTTTATTAACCGATTATGCAAGCGTTAAGAATATTGCTGATAACAACATGTTATTGTCAGTGCTGCATGGAAGTCCGCAAATGCCGCCATATCCGTCGAGCCCATTGTCGGATTGCAACATCAGGCAATTTGAAATTTGGATGAATAATGGAACATTAAATAATTAGTATAATGAATCAAAGAAATCTACTCGTACTATTAGCGCTATTGTTTTTGGCATCATGTTATTACGATAACAGAGAAGAAATGTATCCAGTGATAGTTTCAGATTGCGACACGCTTGAGGTAAGCTTTACAGGAACAATAACCCCAATTTTAACAACCTATTGTTATGGTTGCCATAGCAATGCAACGGCACCATACGCTGGCAATAATATTGCCTTGGAAGACTATGCTGATGTAAAGGCCACTGGCGAAAATGGGTCTTTGTTCGGTGCGATGGATCATCAATCGGGTTACTCGCCAATGCCTAAAGGCACAGGTAAGCTTGATGATTGCACCTTACTGAAAATTCAAACCTGGATAGAAAATGATTACCCTGAAAACTAATTGATCATGAAGAAACTTATTTATTTGCTACCGATATTGTTGATTTCAATGTGCTCGTTTGCTCAGGATGATTTGGAGAGTCTGTTGGATGACGAAACCACCGACGAGAAAAGCTTTGTAACTGCCACATTTAAGAATACCAGAGTACTAAACGGTCACTCCATTGAAATGATGAAACCCAACGAACTGGAGTTTCGCATCTCTCATCGATTTGGAGAATTGAACTCCGGTGCTTATGAGTTATGGGGGCTCGATCAGGCGCACATTCATTTAAGCTTTGAGTACGGAATAAACGATCGGATTACGGTTGGTGTTGGTCGTGGAACTTACCAGAAAACTTATGATGGTTTTGCAAAATTCAAGTTGCTGCGCCAGGCAACGGGCAGTTGGTCAAGTCCCGTTTCTGTGGTGTATGTAACATCAATAGCTATAAATTCCTTAAAGGATGAAGTGCTTCAGGACTATTTCTCCAATCGATTGGCCTATGCACATGGGCTGCTCATTGCCAGAAAATTTTCGAGTAAGCTGTCTCTTCAGTTATCACCGCATTTGGTGCATCGTAATTTTGTTGAAACATCCGTCGATCAGAACGACCTTTTTGCAGTTGGTGTTGGTGGTCGCTATAAACTTACAAAACGTATTTCGGTTAATGCCGAGTATTTTTATGTAGTTGAGCCAAGCTGGAGTGTTCCTTCAACCGAGATCATTAATCCTCTTTCAATTGGTTTAGATATTGAGACGGGTGGCCATGTGTTTCAGCTACATATAACCAATTCGCTAGCAATGATTGAGAAGGGTTTTATAGGAGAAACCAGAGGTGATTGGTTAGATGGTGGCATCCACTTCGGATTTAATGTATCGCGGGTGTTTTCTCTTTAATATTGTGGCGTAAAAAGTTCCATAGAGTTGAATGTTTAATTATTAGCTTCTTATATTTGTAAGCCTAAATTTGAAATTAAGGCTCATTAAATTAACTATGTTCATATTTAAACATCTAAAGAATAGTTGGCTTTGGATTTTTCCGGCAACTTACTTCATCCTTTCGCTTGTATTCGGACATCTTGCCTTTAACTTTCATTTTGCTATAGATCCTGAATATATCTATCTGTTCAATGCGATAACTTGTGGCATGCTCGATTTCGATCAAATTGGGCATTACGATAATCCGGGTACAACATTCCAGTTATTTGCCGGATTGATTTTGCGTATCACGCATTTGTTAATTGGGCAGGAGCCCTTTATGGAAGATGTGCTGGCGCATCCAGAGCTATATCTCAGGGTTATAAATGTTGTTGTAAACTTTGCCCTAGCAGCGATAACCTACTTCATAGGCAAACGTATCTTCATAAATGAAGGCAACGTTGCTAAAAGCCTGCTTGGGCAATCCATTCCCTTTCTCACAGGTTTAATGATATTGCAGGCTTCCAGAGTAATGCCGGATAAATTTGGATTTGTCTTGCTGATGCTTTTTATTCTTGTATATGTGAGTTATTACAAGCAAAATAAAAGTCTGTTCCTTATTTTAAGCGGGATTATTATAGCCGGCGCTGTTGTTACCAAAATTCACTTTGCACCTGTAATGCTTGTGCCGCTTGGCTTGTGTTTGCTTAAGCGCGATTATGTGCAATACATGGTGGCGTTTGTTCTTGGCTTTGTGGCCTTTAGTTTGCCAATAATTAAACATTTAGATTTCTTGTGGAGATGGGGAATAAGCTTGCTAACCCATGATGATTTTTATGGACAAGGCGAAAAGACACTAATGAATACTGATAAGGTGTTTGCCAATTTTCAGAAGCTTCTAAGCACCAATTATGATTTGGTAATATTTGTTGCCCTAATGTTTACCTTTTTAGCTATTACTTTATTTGCAAAGAACAAAGAACTAAGAAATTACCGGAAGATAAATGTATTCTTACTCATACCTGGGTTACTAATTCTTATGCTCGTTTTAAAGCATTACAAATTCTACTATTTTGCTCCGCTCATTGGAATTGTTGGTCTGTCTCTTTTAATTTATGCCGATCAGATTTCTGCTTTTAAAAAGGGCCGATTAGCAATAGGGTTATTGTTAACTGTATCAGTTATACTTTCATTGGTAATGACGGTGAATCTGACCACAAAAAGTATAAAGTGGAAAAAACATCAGCAGCAGGTATATGGCGATGCGAGAGATATTTTTAAGGCCTCGATTGGTACAGATGATCTCTTAGTTATTCAAGGGGGATGGCGCGGTGGTGCTGCACATCAGAGAGGTTTGCTGTTTGGATTAGCTTACGTGAAAAACAAGCAAGGCTTCTCCGAAGCTTTGTCTAAGGTTGAACCCAATTTATTTTGGTTTAAGAATAACTCCATTACCAACTGGCAATTGCCAGAAGACAGTGTAAGGCTTGCAGCATTTGCTGACCATGACGGGAAAGTATTTTTCAGTCAAAATAAATCGCAGGATACAACAGCATTCTTTAACCATTTTCGAACTATTCATCCACATTTTTCATACAAGCTTGATTTTGAATTAGAAGGAACAGGAGAAAAATTCTATCGCTTAACGTTCAATCATTCATTACCACAAGATTCACTTACAATAGTTCATGAACTATAAAGCGTTCAGCTAAAGGAGATAGCTGGAAAGCTAAATGGTTGAGATTATTTAAATTAATTCGAAAAAACAATTCCGGATCATACAACGTATTTCTTAATTTTGCATCTAAAGTTTGAAATGTTTGCATAATGGTTAAGGAAAGTCGCATTATTGAAGGTTGTATACAAGGAGATGAAAGCGCCCAACGGGAGTTGTTCGAGCGTTTCTCGCCCTCTCTGTTCGGTGTTTGCCTGAGATATACTAATACGCGTGTTGAGGCTGAAGATATTTTTCAGGAAGGCTTTGTTAGCATTTTTGCAAAAATTGAACAGTACAAAGGAGAAGGAAGCTTTGAAGGTTGGATGAGGCGTGTAATGGTTACCACCGCATTAATGTATCACCGGAAAATCAAAGGAACCAATAACACGGTTGAGATTACTGACGCCGCCGAGGGCAAATATTTTGAACATACACAGGACGAAAAACCTGAACCAGATACTAAAGATATAAAGGCTATTATCGAAGATGCCGACTTTAGCAGGGAGGAGCTGTTGAGCATTAGCAACAAATTATCGGATGGATACCGTATGGTATTTAACCTTGTTGTTATTGAAGGATACAAACACAAAGAAGCTGCAAACATACTTGGTATTGCCGAGTCAACATCTAAAACACAATTACTAAAAGCGCGAAAGGTCTTACAAAAAATGTTGTATGAGGTAGCGCTTGATAAGAGAAGAAAAAAGAAACCGGAAGGAGCATTGGCTCTTGCATTTATAGTTATGGAAGGAGATTTTAATTACATCGATAAAATCCTGAAAGATGGCCTTGGCAATCTTCAGGTACCGCCTCCTACTGATTGGGCTGGAATCAGTGGGAATGTTGCGGAACAGGCTGTCGCGAACAGTGCTGGTACAGCAAGTAGTTTGTCTAATTCCGGTTTGCAGAATGGTACCGGTATAGTAGCTAAAGTAAGCACCAATGTTGTGAAGTTTGTGACCAGCCAGTTACACACAGTTGGAACAATGTTAGTGGCATCCACTTTTAGCCTAGGCGTATTTACACAATCAACAGGCCCCTTGCTGGCAACTTCAGAAACATTTGAGCAAGACATCCCGGCAACTAAGGAAGTTATCATTCAGGAAAACGTGATTTCTGAACCAGAGGGGAATGAGCCATTTCTTTTAACCGTTTCAGAAGAGCATTCACAAGAGAAAGTAGCTCCTAAAGAAATAATTGTTAAGAATGAAATTATAAAACCAATAGCTAAAGAAGCTACTATAATTGATACCGTTCGTGTACCCGTTAAGCGCAAAAAAGTAATTAAGATTAAAAAGAAATATATTGTTAAAGATACGGTTAAGGTTGAGAAGAGGTTAAACAAGAGGAGATAGACCATTTGTAAATGAATGTGTTGACGAAATTTTTTAAGTATGTCTTTTTAGGGCTAATGTTTATGCTCTTAGTAGATGATTGTTATGCTGCCTCAGGGCGGCATTTGGTGTTTGATATGGAGAGGTCTGTAGAAACAGATCATGTATTAAACGTGAATGCCTGGCCGGATAACATTCATATAAATGACACAATTGTATACTACGACACCGTATATGTGTACGATACCATTTTTGTTTATGAAGCAATATACGATACCGTGTTGTATTACGATACCGTTTATGTTTACGATATTGAGAAGTTAAAACCTCAGGATGCAAGTGTGAATGCCCAAACGGGGCAACAACAATCAACACCAGCACTCGATTTTGCTCAACCATCTTTTTATTCCAACTGGCGAAAGCTGTCTATTGAAGTATTTGCAAGTACTTTCAGCTTTCAAAATGAGTTTACGCCCCCAAATCAGGGGAATGAATTATTGCATAACTATAGAGTGTCGGGAACAAAGCCTCAAACGTCTTTTTCTCTAGGTGCAAATGTAAATTATCAAATGGCTAAAAACCGATATTTACAAACAGGTATTGAATACGTGCAGCTTTCAGAGGAGGTGAGTCTCCATCATCAGTTTTCTCTCTACGATACACTTGTTAATATAACCATCAATGAAGAGCAAGCCTGGAGTATTGATACCATCTGGATTGCAAATACCGATTCTTTTATAAATGGCTCTCCATATTTAATGGAGTATTTAGATTCCAGCTCGTACACGGTAACGCTAACAGAAACAAATGAGAAGGTGAGGGAGCGAAACATGAATATTAGGGAAAGCACCATTAATACCTGGAGCTACTTTGAGATTCCAATAATTGCGGCTTTTCAGTTTCAGAAAAATCAATGGAGTTTTGATGCCAAAGCCGGGATTACCACCGCAATATTACTTAGGCACCAGCGCATGATGGTGTACCCGGATGATGAGCATTATTCTATTCAAACAATTGAAACTACTGAGGTTTCGAATGTATTACTGAATATGTATGTTGGAGCAAATATAGCCTATCAGTTCCATCCACATTGGTCCTTGTTAATGGAGCCTTATCTGAAATTACCGGTCTCTGAAATAAATCGTGCTGGCAGTAGCAGTATCAAAACCAATCACCAAGGTTTGAGGCTGGGTATGAGATATAATTTTTAGCAAATGAAAATGTTCCGCACCATATTAATTGTTGTTTTACTAATTGCTGTTAAGCAATCTATGGCGTTCGATTTTACTATTCGTGGCCATGTTAGAGATGGCTTTGGACAGCCAGTTGCTGGGCAGGTTGTTGAAACCTATTCCTTGCATTGGTCGGGGTTTAAGGAAACAGTTACGGATGCCAATGGCTATTATCAAATACATTTTGGTAATTTAATGAACAATGTTGATCAGATAATTATACTTCGCACCTGGACCTATTGCAATGGGGAATTGCAGGATTATGTACAAGAAATTGAACCAGTGTTTGGGCAAACGTATATTTACGATTTCAATATTTGTTTTCCGTATAATTATCCGCAATCATGTATAGCCGATTTTTATGCGTATAAAGATGAGTCAAGCAGTACCATTCATTTTTTTGATTTTTCAATTGGCAGTGTATGGGGGACTCAATGGATTTTTAATGATTCGCTTATTTCATTTGGGCTAAATCCATCTGTCATTTATGATGTTGATGGAAGCTACGAAGTGACCTTGATAATCCATACCATGGAAGGATGTACCGATAGCATTTCTCAACAGGTGTCAATTGGGGTTTTGCATTATACAAATGGTCATGTTAGCTTAGGAAATGCCACTCTTCCAGAAGGGAGTTTGTATATGTTTTTTAATCCTCCGTCAGGAGACAGTGATGTGCAAGTGTATAAGGCCAGCATTGATAATGGAAGTTTTATGGTTCCTGTTTATCAATCGGGTTTAACCCATTGTATGGCAGTGCCTGAATTTGATATTAATGAAATCTATTTTCCCAAATACATGGCTACATATTATGGAAATACTGCAAAGTGGCAGGAGGCAAGTGCCTTCGATCCGCAGGATACAAGTATGTTGTTTTCCATTGATCTGTTAAAACATGAGACCATTTATTATGGAGATTATCATATCTCGGGTAAGGTGATAAGAAATGATGAACTTGTAGCCTATATCGATACCATTGATGCATGGATTCACAATGCACCATTTATTATTTATTTAAAAGATGAGGATGGAGCTATTCTGGATTTTAGAATTACCGAAACCAACGAGAGCTTTATATTCGAAGATTTACCAGCAGGAACTTACGAATTGGTTTCTGAATTATATGGCTATGATCCTGTCGCTAGTCTTGTGCAAATTGGCGAACAACAAGGCAATTCAACTTCCAGCGAATTTGTTGTAGGAGCTTCATTTGTTTATTTGGATGATAAAGAACTTGATGCTGGTTTGGCAACAATTAAGGTCTATCCGAATCCTATGCAGGACTATCTCATAGTCGACCATGCTGAGCTTGGTCTGAAAACAATTGAACTCTTTTCCATTGATGGAAAAGCGTTGCTTAGTGCAAGTAGCTTTGATAAGGTTACAAAGTTAGATTTGTCAACATTTCCAGCGGGACTTTATTTCTTGAAAATAAAAGACGCATCAGCGGTATCACAAATTATCAGAGTTGAAAAACTTTAATTCCTGATATACGTAACTAATAACTCAACTACATGATTGTATGGATTATGAGCTGCAAAGCGCAATAGAAGACGCATTAGTTGAATTTTTTTTAAGATTTGATACAACTATATAAACAGATCTACATCTGTAAAACAGATAATCAAACAAATAAAATATAACATGAAGAAATTACTTTTACTAACAACATTATTATTCGCATTAACATTTGCGTATGCACAAGGACCAGGCAATGGTGGTTGGGGTTTCCCTTGGGATACTATTTCAACTGGTAATGGTTCAGGTGGCTGCGGTGGCGGACTTCCTTGGGATTCAATCAACGGTGGTAACGGCGGTGGTTTTCCATGGGATACAACAGGCTGGGGAACAGGTAATGGTTCCGGTTTTCCGTGGGATACAATTAATGGTGGAAACGGTAACTGGGGCGGCAATGGCGGTTCAGGTAACGGTTTTCCGTGGGACACTATTAACGGTGGCTTCCCTTGGGATACAGCAAATGGTGGTAACTGGGGCAACGGTGGCAACGGCAATAATGGCGGTTGTGGCAATGGTTCAGGCTTTCCATGGGACACGCTAAATGGCGGTGGTTTTCCTTGGGACACAACAGGCTGGGGTTCAGGTAACGGTTTTCCATGGGACACTATTAACGGTGGCTTCCCTTGGGATACAGCAAATGGTGGT
>JBFHES010000017.1:0-33225 GCA_041584015.1 Bacteroidales bacterium | reverse complement strand
AGTAAGATTATTATCACCCCATAGAGTAATAGCCAGGTTACTACCATTATAAACACCAGAACCAATAACAACGTCACCAGACTTAATGCCTACTTCATCACCTTGCGTTAAATCAAAACTCCAAGCTGTTTCCGGAATTAACAATGACATGTTACTTCCAGTATTTCCCATGCTATTAAAATGACTAGGATTTGGCTGTACCGTAACCTTTGCTGTATTTACCGGACCGTTGGCCTGGTAATAGAAAGATTGTGATGTATTCATTAATACCTGGTATCCCTGTCCTGGATTCAGATTATTAATATTATTAATACCCCAGTAAGGCCAGAATTGATTACCTGATCCATCCTTAACAATAATTAAATGACCAGGCATATAAGCTGGAGCAACCACACTTGATAAGGCAACAGCGATGTCCTGTGGTGTTTGACGTAGATAACCAAACATACTCCAACCTGAAGGAAGATCAATTGCCCAAACTTCTGGATTAACAGCTGTTCCAACAACATCAAGAGTTTGTGCTGAATTCATACTAATCTGATAACCTTCACCGATGGTTAAACTACCAATACTATTCACACCAAAAATTGGCCAGTATGTAGCACCCATTTCATCCTTAACAATATTAACTTCAGAAGAAATTGAACTAAATACATCAGTTAATAGCGGCATTGTAGGAATAATATAAGTTGAGAACATTCCCCAACCCTGAGCTAATGTTAATGTTTGTACATCTGGTACAGTAACAGCGGCACCAAGACCTTCGAGACCACTTAAGCCGTTTGATGCAAACATATCAGTATCAGTAATTCCAAACTGACCTGCAGGCATATAGGTAGCAGCAACAGTATGTTCAGTGTTTGTAGCTGCTTGCCAAATCTTCCAAACAAAAACTTCAGATGCGCCGAAACCATCTTTAGCAGTTGTCTGACTATCATCGCCCCAAGCTGTCATGATTTCATTATTACCCATCCAGGCAACATAACCACCACAAGCTTCAACGTTGTTATCGTCTAAGAAGAAAACTCCAATATAATCACCCACTGCTATTGGTCCACCATTAACATTAAGGTCTGCCTGAGTAGGAATTAAAATTGAATGACTAACACCAGTATTGGTATAGGTCCAATCCACAATGCAATCATCAGCAAATACCTGTGCTGAGAACATTTGAGTACAACCAGGAAGCACTTTATGAGTTACAGTCAATGTAACATCGTAATTTCCTTGAGCAGCATAAGTATGAGAAGCTGCGCTTACATTTGTCATTTCTGATGAACCATCACCAAAATTCCATACAACATCGTAGGTTAATGGATCATAAACCATGTTTGCTGTGAAATCAAAGTCCAAACAATCACTTGTTGATGTAAATGATACATTTAGATCGCAAACAAGTACCGTTGCGTCAACACTCATGCTATAATCATCGAAACATAATGGATCATTAAGGTCGCTAATTGCTACATCTACAGTATACATACCCGTAGCTGCATATTGATGTATTTCAGTATCACTTCCTGAAGCAGTATTACCATCTCCAAAGGTCCACTGAATATCATACATTAATGGATCGAATGAATCAAGGGTTGCAAATGTGTATTCTCCACTTCCAGCATAGCTATTTTCAACTGCCGTAAACTCAGCATCTATATCACACACATGGAAATAAATAGTTTCTGCTACGTAATCATAACAAGAGAAATCCCATAATGAAGTAACCCAACACTGCACCACATAAGTTCCTGTTTGTGCATAATTATGTGTTGCTGTTGATGAATTAAACAATGTTGCGCCATCTCCAAAATACCAATCAATGGCATAATTATTTGGATCAAAACTCATATCGGTAGCAAAGTCAACCATTCCATTACCATAGTCAACCCAACTGTATGAAGCATCAGCAAAACATGCAAAAGCATAAACCTGCTCAGTATGCATATCGTAGCAATTAGGTACAGAAGGATCTTCAACCATGAAAGTTACATTAAATGTACCAATGGTAGCGAAAGTATGGAACAAAGAACTGGCACCAGTAACAACAGGTGAACCATCGCCAAAGTCCCAACTTAAATTGTATACTGAAGGATCGTATGCCATTGTTGAAGTAAATTCAAAATCAAGGTCACTTAAATCAGTATAAGAAAAATCTGCATCAACTGAACAAGGGCACATAAAACTAACCTGAGTTGAGTACGAAGCAGAACAGTTGGCAAACTGAGTGTTTGTAACAACCAGCTCTATTTGCATCGCTCCACTTACAGAAGCACTATAACTTATCATATCAACATCTTGTGCATAAGGCTGCCCATTAACATACCATTCAACATCATATCCTGAAGATGCATAATATGGTTGATCTGCATAAAACTCATATGTACAGTTGCCCATATCCATAGTGGTGTATGCAACACTAGTTAATTCGCATACAGGGCTGGTGATTTCTAATTCATAGTTTCCATAGTTAGAAGAGAAACCATAAACCAATACGTAATATGTACCTGGTGTTAGATATTCTTCAATTCCAGAACCTAGTCCACAGTAGTCATCATTGTAAGCTATAGCACCTGCCGATGCATAAGTATATAATGAAGGCAGATCGCCTGTCCAGTCAGCACAGTCGTTAAATAAAGCCAACTTCGTGTCGTAATTTGTACCTGCACCACAAGTTTGAATAGTTACATTGTCTCCATTAACAACAGTAAATGACCACATTTGGTAATCATAAGGGGCAACAGTAGCTCCTAATTGTGATGGATCATTGACATTGCCATATGCTTGAACACCTGCACAACCATCAAAGAAAGGGATACCTGTTATTTCAAGCTGATAATCTCCATAGTCTCCACCATCATAACCATAAACCATAACATAATAAGTTCCTGGAGATAAAGCAGCTTCAACTTCAGAGCTTAATCCACATTCATCGTCATTATAAAGAATAGCTCCAGCTGCCATGTAGGTGCCTGAGCTTGCAAAAGTACCATCCCAATCTGCACAATCTTCGAAAACAGCTACCTTGGTGTCAAAAGAAGAACCACATAATGATACGGTAACATCACCTGAGAATGATGATGGAACGGTAAATGAATACCAATGAGAGAAGTCTACAGCAGTTGTAGTTCCTGTAACCATTGGGTCGTTGAGTTGACCATAATCTGCAGCAACTGTACAAGGATAATTAGGAGCGGCGCCAATTACATGTTCCACATAATCCCAACATGATTGATCCCATACACTAATGATATAACAACTTACGGTATAAACACCAGCAGCTGCATAAGTATGTGATACCTCATCCATTGAACTTACGTCAAGGTTACCATCACCAAAGTCCCACTCAATATACCAGTTAGCAGGATTATAGCTAAGGAAGGTTTCGAAATCATAGGAAGCATTTCCTAAACCTGTCCAGGTGAAATCAAAACCACCAGCATCAAGTTCACAATTTGGAGATACAACAGAAATAGTTTGATCTACGACATCATAACATGCCATATCATAATCACTTGCCCATGTGTGACTAATTACGTAAGTACCACTGGACATGAACGTATACTGAGCATCAACTGAATTATAGCTGATACCATTGATATACCATATTGATGAAGCTAATGAATATGTGTTATTTGATGTAAAATAAACAGTTCCACTGCCATTATCAAGAGCCGTAAATGAAGCATCTAGGCTACAAACGCCAACTTCAAATTGATATTGGACCTGATCATAACAGAAAATATTATTTAGATCTTCAACATTAAGAACAACCGTATAGGTGCCTGGAGCAGGGAATGTATACTGAAGATCATCAACATTGAAGAAAGGAGTTCCTACTAACTGTGAATTGTCATCCAATATAGTCCAGATTGTAGAGTATCCATTTAAAGAATATGTTTCAGCTGCTGTAAATTGATAATCAAAATCACTTAAGGCAGAGAAAGAGTAATCAGCTACTAAATCACAACCAACAGTAACTAAGGTCTCGTAATAGTCAAAACAACCAAGGTCAGCAGGATCGCCAACGGTTGCAGACACCAGGTATGTACCTGCTGATGCGTAAGTATGTGTTGCAACATCAACATCAGGTAAGATTACACTTCCGTCGCCAAAGCTCCAATCAACATAATATCCAGCTAAACTTTCAACAGGAACTCCTAGAGAAAATTCCATATCAAGAAAACCTACTTGATTATATGAGAAATCTGCATTAGCTATACAACCTGCAGGACTAATTACTTCAAAAGTATAATCTTCAATCTCAGCATAGGTAAAGAGTCCACATGGAGCTAATGGATCAAAATAAGTATCTGTTAAAACAACTCTTGCTCTATAATTTCCTGCCGCTGCAGCGATAAGAGGAGATGCAGTAAAAGTAGAGAACCCATCAAAAGTTAATGGTATTAATTCTGTAATTGGATCAAACACAAAGTCATTATTCCAATCAACATATATACCCACTTCGTCAGATGCGGTTGCGTTTTCAACGGTAACCGTCATTGGAGCAACTGATCCATCAACAAGAATTGCTGATAAAGAAGTATAGTCGTTATAACCACCATCATATGAACTTGTGTTATTTAGAGCGCCAACACTTACATTAGTGATAAACTCCCATAACCAACCTGAGCTAACTCCTGCCTCGCAATAGTACGTCTGCACATCTACGTTGTATGTTACAACATCGAAACAAGCTGCATCATATGTGCTCGTAACAGTATGACTAACTGGATAAGATCCATTTGCAGCGAATGTGTATTGTACATCATCGCCTGGATAATTACTACCTTCAATCAACCAAGAGGACGTAGCTAATGGATAAGTATTACTTGAATTAAAATCAGCAACACCACTAGCAGCAACCGACCATGTAAAATCGGCATCAAGGCTACATGAACCTACTTCGAATTGGTATTGCACCTGATCGTAACAGAAAATATCGTTAAGATCTTCGACATTTAAAACAACTGTATAGGTGCCAGAAGCAGCAAATGTATGCTGAAACACATCTGTGTTTAATACAGGAGAGCCAACTAATTGTGAACTTCCATCAAGAATTGTCCAAATTGTTGAATAACCATTAATACTATAAGTTTCGGCTGCAGTAAATTCATAATCTAAAGAAGCAAGTGCCTCAAAAGAGAAATCTGCTGTAAGGCCACAACCAATTGTTACTGGCATTGAGTAAGAATCAAAACACAGCGCATTAGTTGGATCGGTTACTGTACAGGCTACAGTATATGTACCTTGGGCTGCATATATATGTGAGACTACATCAAGATTAGAATCGGTGTTTCCATCACCAAAATCCCAATCAACATCATATCCTGCTAGACTTACTAGAGGTATACCTAAGGTATATTCCATTTCAATATAACCAACCTGCTCTGCGGAAAACCCTGCATCAGCAAGACAGCCTGTTGCGGCTAATACCTCAAAAGTATAATCTTCTATTTCAGCATAAGTGAACACTCCACATGGAGCTAAAGCATCAAAGTAAGTGTCTGTTAAAACAAAACGAGCTGTGTAAGTACCCGGAATTGCCGTCACTAATAAGTTTGCTGAAAAGTTATCAAATCCATCAAAAGTTAATGGGATTAACTCTGTTACTGGATCAAATACAAAATCATTGTTCCAATCGACATACAAACCAACAGCATCAGATGCGGTTGCCTGATCAACGGTTACTGATACAGCAGCAGATAGACCTTCTACAAGAGAGGCTGTCATGGCTGTATAATCGGAGTACCCTCCATCATAAGTTGTAGTATTATCAATTGCTCCAACGTTTACGTTAACAATTGATTCCCATAACCAGCCAGATCCAACAGTTGCAGGGCAATAAGCTGACTGGGCGTTTAAATTGACCGTAAAGAAGGTCAATAGACCTAAAAAAATAAATAATTTTCTCATTCCTAGTTTATTAAGTTTGACTTTTGTTACATTCCTTAAGCTATCAAATATAAAAAGATATTATTTAAAAAGAAAACGAATAGCGCTATAATGTTGAAGTACTGAGCGTTTTATCGCGTTTCCAAACAAGACATCACAACAAGCACTCTATCTAAACAGAATCTAAACAAGTCGCAAACCAGTCTTAAACCTTTAGTTAGCAACTCAATAACGTTTAATCCAATATCAATCTTATCCGCAGTTATTCCTTGTAAAAATCTGTCATTCTAAAGAGCATAAAAATAACCATTGCAATTATTCCATTTAATTACTTTCGCCCATCTAATTCCTCAATTGCCAATTTAGAAGAAAAAAACCAAGCTGATTTACTGTCAGTTACAACAGGCAGAGAACACATTGACTAAATCCAGAAGGCAGCATTGAAATTTGAAATTAAATGAACAAACCATGACATGCGTTAGACCGAGCGAGTTTAAAAGATTTTACTATTTTTGATTATCGAAAATTAACCTATAAATAATAATTATGAAAAAACATGTAAAGCTCTGTTTGCTACTGCTGCTTATGGTATCTATCTCTGGTGGAACATCTATTGCACAAAACGCTCGTAAAGGGTCAACCAAACAAAGTAAAGCTAACAAAGCAGAGTTCAGCGGAGTTATTCAAATTAAAGCGACCGAAAAGGGTAATTACAAATATGATCTGGATATAGACTTTGGACTTACAAAGGAAGGCAAGAAAAAGGTATTTGCAAAAACAGAAAAAGAGAAGGCTAACTTCGACAAGGTAATTAAAAGTGGATCATTGGTTGAAGCGCTTAATTTCTTTATGAAAAGAGGCTTTTCTATAAACACTTCTTATGCCGTAGGAGGAAAACAGATAATACATTATTATACGCTGAGTCCGGCAGAGGGTACAGCTAAAACCAAAGCTACTGCCAAGCAAAAGAAACAAAACAAACCTAAAATTTCTCCTGAAGAACTTGAAAAGCGAAGATTGCAGAAAGAGCAACGAATGAAAGAACAAAACAAATAAAAAAAAGAGGCTTTAAAAGCCTCTTTTTTTTGCCTGAATTAAATCTCGACTTTAATTTCTTTTATCATCATCTGCAAGTTGGTTCTTCCTCGGAACTCATTCTCAACAATTGTGTAGACGACATGAAACGGAATCCTTTGTTTTACAATCTCAAAGAATGAAGCCTTATTAAAAGCAATTGCAGGAATAACAACAGAGGTGTCGTCATTCTGCATGAGGTCTAATTTAAGATGTTCTCCGTTCTTTCCTACGACTTTACCTGTTCCATAATCTGTTACATTACGAGTCATGAATACCGGCGACATATTATCAGGGCCAAAAGGTGCAAACTGCTTTAACACCCGATAGAACTTTGGAGTAATATGTTTCAGATCCATAATAGCATCAATTTCCACCTGTGGAATTAATTGTTCTGGTTTGATTGTCTTTGCAACAAACGCTTCGAATCTTCTTGTAAACTCCGGAACGTTCTCAATCTTCATGGTTAAGCCAGCCGCATAGGTATGCCCACCAAAATTCTCAAGCAAATCAGAACACTGCTCTATTGCCGTATAGATATCGTATCCTTCTACAGTACGCGCGGAACCCGTTGCAAAACCATTTGATTCTGTCATTATTACCGTTGGACGGTAATACGTTTCAATTAGCCTTGACGCCACGATTCCAATGACACCTTTATGCCACTCATTCTTATAAAGAACCGTGGTTTTCTTGTCTTTGTCAATTTCATTATTTAGCACCATGTCAAGTGCCTGCATGGTAATGTTTCGATCTAAATCCTTTCGCTCCTCATTAAAAGCGTTTACCTCGCTCATAACTAAGCTAGCTGCTTCGTCATCCCGGGCGACCAGTAAATCAACTGATTTCCGTCCAGACTCCATTCTTCCGGCAGCATTTATTCTTGGTCCAATTTTAAAAACAATATCACTAATAGAAATGTCTTTATTTTGCAAATTAGAAACCATGATTGTAGCTTTTAATCCAGGTCTGGGATCATTGTTTAACTGCAACAGGCCAAAATGTGATAGGATACGATTTTCGCCCGTAATAGGCACTATATCCGAAGCAATGCTAACACAAACAAGATCTAATAGCGGCTCCAATTCATAAAATGGAATATTATTCGCGTTTGTAAAACCTTGCAAAAACTTTAAGCCCACTCCACATCCTGAGAGATGCTTAAACGGATAGTTGCAATCAACTTGTTTTGGATCTAAAACAGCGGCTGCATTAGGAACCTCATCGCCCGGTGTATGATGGTCACAAATTATAAAATCAATTCCCTTTTCTTTGGCATAGGATATTTTTTCCACAGCTTTAATTCCGCAATCCAGCGATATAATCAAGCTAAAGTTGTTCGACTCAGCATAATCAATTCCCTGATATGAAATTCCATAACCCTGAGAATATCTATCGGGAATATAATAATCCAGGTGCTCGTACCTATCCTTTAAAAAGGCATATACCAGCGCAACCGATGTAGTTCCGTCTACATCGTAATCACCATAGATTAAGATATTTTCATTATTAGCAATAGCTGCGTTAAGTCTGGCTACAGCCTTGTCCATGTCTTTCATTAAGAACGGATCATGCAAATCACTAAGTAAAGGTCTAAAAAATGATTTTGCCTCAGAGAAGCTTCGCGTATCTCGCTGTAATAATAAGTTTGCGAGGGTATCATCTATATTTAATGCTTGTCCTAGTTGAGTAATCTCAATCTGACGCGCAGTAGGTTTAACTTTCCAGTTTTTCTCCATAATGGTAAACTTTAATAGCAATTAGGATAATAGAAGAATTTAATACCAGTTTGTATGTAAAACATACACATACATACTACCTGTTACTCAATATTGAATAACAGATGCACCTAGTAATTGTAGCCTTAAGCCACTTCTTTTATCCAGTTTACCAATCCTTTCCTAGAAATAATTTTCGCAAATTTATTAGGAAGTGGAGTTATTTTGAATGTCTTTGTGTTTAATTGAGTATATCCTTGTTCTAAATTTTGATTAAATGAGTTGCTCTTTCTTAACTCATTAAAAACATCTGCAGTGCTGTTCTTAGTAGAATGTGACGAGGAAGCCTCGCCCCGAGCATTACAGTGTGTAAAAAAGGTATAATTTCTTTGATGCTCGCTCGCCAGATTTGCATTGACAGGCGGTGCATTATGATCAAACGCAAGCATAAGCGGCGTAAGATCATTAAATTGGGTGCCAGCCGTTTTCTTAGAAGTCATTCTAATACCCGCAATAGAATCGTGTATTAAAACGACATCCGGCTTTCGAAAGACAATACTACCCGTCTCAGCTCCCAAAATTTTTTCAATGAACGTTTGTTTCAACATAGCTATATTTTTTTTTAATATTTTTCTTGCTAAGCGACATTCAACTCATAGCTGAACGCCATATAAAACCAACCTTTTAAAGAACGAACAGAACTACTACTTCAATAATTTGGTAATCTCAGGGAAAAGTAAAATTGAGGCGAGGATATTTGAGGATGTATCGTATCCAAATTCCTTTAATTTACCAACCAATCTACTCTTCATATCATCATGAGTATCCTTGCTTTCAAGAATCTCAATAATCGCTTTCATTTGCGATCCCTTCAGTTCATCGTCAACAGATTCAATGATCCGTTTTGCCTGAACGTTTGAAACAGATTGATCCGGCTTATTTTCCAGCACAGCACCAAATTGTTCCAGTTCAAATATTGCAGCTTCGAGAATATCCATTCCCGATTTTTTACAAGTGTCCATATTATTCTCAACACCTGATGCATCTCGCAGTGCCCAACTACTGTAATCATATTTTAATGATTCAATCTGCTTTATTTTAACAGATTCAGTTCCAAAAATACGCTCAAGTAAAACAATAGTCATGGTTTTCCACGCCTCAAGATCAAAGCTCTTTTCAAAGAGTCTATCAATCTGAGCCCGAATTAGTCTAACCTCATTCGAGTCGATGTGTTCCATTGTAGATTTGTTTATTATGCAAAATTACTAAAACCTTTCATATACTCTTCACATTAGCTTGAGTTTTAATCTGGCTCTATTAATAAATTCTCTTCCAAACCAGCGAATTCAATCGTTTGCTTAACTATCTTAAATTGCAAACCAGAATAAAATAGTTGCTGAATTGAAGTGTATCAAGGTAGTCATTCTTTTACCAATAATTAAACAAAATAATAAATCTTCATCCGTAACTGAACCAATACACCTAATTCGACGACAAATTGCTTAAGGCAATTTAAGTAATTTCGGCACTCTAATAATCAGACTACCTTTACTTCCGGGTTTAAAAACGCAGCATATTCATGCAAACCACTTGCTATGTTTTTGCAAAAAACGCACAAGTATTAATAAAATGGTTTACATTTCTACTAATAATTAACAACACTCATTCACGGCAAATAGAATGTTGTCATCTACAGAATAGTCCTTCGATCTTAAAACCACATCACCTTGCTATGATTAAGCTAGGATCTAGACTCCGCGTACTACATGTTATTAAACACATCAAACAAATCTTAAAACAAACCGCTTCCAATAATTATCATTAGTTTTTTCTGATAACATCTTTAATTTTACATCAAATCATAAACTAATCTGTAATGACCTATATTATTAAAGGTAGCGGTCTCACGATAGAAGACCTTGTTAATGTAGCCAGGAATGGTGAAAAAGTAGAACTTGACAATGCTGCTAAGGACCGAATTCTGAAATGCCGCGACATGCTCGAAAGCAAAATAGAAGCTGGCGAAATCATGTATGGTGTTAACACCGGAATAGGTGAATTCTCTGAGGTAGTTCTTGACGACGATCAGGTGAAAGACTTCCAAAAGTATTTAATATATAATCATGCTGCGGGTATTGGTGATCCAATGCCATTAGAGTATGTGAGAGGTGCAATGCTGGCAAGAGCAAATGTACATGCACATGGTAACTCCGGATGCAGATTAGAAATCACCCAAACATTGGTAGACATGCTAAATTATGGAGTAACTCCATATGTATGTCAGAAAGGCTCAGTTGGTGCTTGCGGCGACCTTGCTCCAATGTCGCAAATTGCCTTATTAATGATGGGAGAAGGTAAGGCCTATTATGAAGGTGAACTCTATGATGGGAATGTTGCACTGGATAAAGCAGGTATAAAGGCTCCGGGATTAAAGGCACGCGACGGACTAGCAACCATTAATGGCTCAAACGTGCTTACTGCTATGAGTGCTCTTTTTTGTTATGATGTAAACAATTGGCTTAAGCAAGCTGAGATTGCAGCAGCAATGTCGTTAGAAGCTTTAAAAGCAAATATGAAACCATACACCTCCAAGCTTCATGAAGTAAGAGGTTTTAGCGGAGCCGTAAGAAGTGCAAATGCAATTAGAAAAATGGTTGAAGGAGGAGACCTTAAAGAGGAAAAGGTAAAATGCAAAGTACAGGATGCATACTCCATGCGCTCAACACCCCAAGTGATAGGAACAGCACACGATTCGCTCGCCTATGCACGCAGCCAGGTTGAAATAGAACTTAACGGTGTCGGCGATAATCCGATATTCTTTCCAGATGAAGACTTACAAATATCAGGTGCTAACTTTCAGGGCACACCAGTTGCCGTTCCTATGGATATGATTGGCATAGTAGTTACGATGATATCCGTGCTATCCGAAAGAAGATTAAATCGATTAAACAACCCCGCATTAAGTGTTGGTCTTCCCGCATTCCTGACCAAAGGGGCCGGTATGTTTTCAGGCTTAATGTTAAGCCAGTACACTGCCGATATGCAAATAGTTGAGCAAAGAATTCTATCTGCTCCTGCCTGCATACAATCAATTCCAGCTGCTGCCGATCAGGAAGATTTTGTTTCGATGGGGATGAACACTGCCATTAAAAACTGGCAAATTCTTGACAACGCTTACGGGGTGCTTGGTATTGAAATGATGGCTGCTGCCCAGGCATTAGATTTTAGAGAGTATAGTTTTGGAAGAGGAACAAGCAAGGCAAAAGAAATTGTGCGAAAACATGTTGATTTCCTTGACATCGATCGACCGCTATACAAAGATCATACGACCATGAAAGAATTAATTAAATCGTGCGAAGTTCTTAAGGCAGTGGAAGCAGAGATTGGGAGCCTCGAATAAATAAACGATTCATATCATTATACTAAAACAGGCGATCTGAATATTCAGATCGCCTGTTTTGTTATAAATGCTTTTAAAGTTCTAATCTAATACACAATGGTTACAGCACCCGATGCGCGTCGCGTCTTTCCATGATCATCCTTATATATTACTACCCAAGGATAAGAATCTGGTCTTCCAATCTCACCACCATTTATTCTACCATCCCAGGCATGGTCGGTATTAAAGGTTTCAAACACTTTCGCACCCCAGCGATCATAAATAATTAAGTGATAACTTGTTTCGTCAATACCCATTCCAACCGGTCTGAAAACTCTGTTTTCGGCATGCTGGCTATAAGGGTTTATTGCATTTGGTGCATGCATCTGGTTATGTTCAGTATAAATCTCTACTTCCGTGTATGCCGTATCAATACATCCTTCTTTATTCTGAACAATCAAACGCACATTATAGATACCAGTATCTGCATAGGCATACTGAACATCTGTAAATAACTCGGTGGATAAACCAATCCTATTGCCATCGCCAAAGGAGATTGTTGCTGTATCCAGAGATAAATCAGTTTCATTAATAAAATGAATTACCGGATGTAACATACTCGCACTAGGAGGATCTGGTAAAATATCGGCAAGAGGTTGTGGTTTTACCTCAATCATCATTTCTTCTGTTATTGATGTAGAACAACCAAACTCTGAAGTAACAGTTAATTGAATGTTATACATTCCTGAAGCCTTAAACTCATGAATAGGATTCTTGCTTAATGAATAGCCGTCATCATTTAAGTCGCCAAAACTCCATAAATATGACTGTCCGATGTCAGGGCTTGTTTCGTGGAAATAAGCAGTAAAAGGTGCACAACCGACACTGTCCTCAGCAAAGAACTGTCCTGCCGGCGGATTCATTACTTCAACTGTAAAGCTACCTGTTCCAATTCTTGATCCGCAATCATCCCATGCTCTAACTGAATAAGTAGTTGTTTCTTCAGGACTAACCATCATTGGAAATTCCAACAAGTTACTATCCTGATCGAAAACCATATATGGACCACCATTTCCGCCGGTTACATTTGCATATAGGTAAGTCGACTCTCCTTTACAAACATTTCCAATATTCGCATAAAACTCAACGCGTACATCAGGGTAAATTTCAACGATTACTTCATTTCTATCAGTAACACAATTGTTATCATCCACCACCATTACATAAATGGTATCTGTTTTATTTGGTGAAAATTCGAATAGCTCACCGGTGTATAATAAATTAGTTCCATCAAAGTCACTATACCAATTATAGGTAAATGGTTGAGTTCCACCTTGTCCTACTGCCTGAAGATGTGTAACCTCATCTAAACACATAATTGTATCTAAAGAGTTTGTTAGCGTTAATCTATCAGGTTCCCCAATTGTAATAGGAACCAGAATTGTACAATCATGACCATCTACAACCGTACATGAATAATTACCGGCTGGCATATTTGCTATGGCATTGGTTAACGAACCTGTTGACCATTCATATTCATATGGTAAAGTTCCGCCTTGCACACTAAAGCTAGCACTACCTGTCGATTGACTGTAGCACTTCACATCATTTATATTGGTAGTATAGGTCAGTTCATCTTCATCAATGGAGTAAACACCTGTTGCAATACAACCTCTGCCATCAACTACATTTACAGTATAACTGGCGGAAGGTAAATTTTCAAAGAAATATGGACTGAACGGACCTGTTGAAGTTGAGTCGGCTTGCTGGCCAGTACAGTAGTAATGCCAAGGCTGTGCACCCATTTGTCCATTAAATACATTCACCTCTAAAGTACCATCCGAAGCACCAGGACAAGTAGCTGGAATTTGATCAAACTCAAGATAAATCTGATCTGGTTGTCCTACATAAAATGTAGACTCAGCGGTACATCCAAAAACATCGGAAACAGTAACAGCGTAGTTACCTTCGCATAAACTCTGCGCGATACCTGCAGTTGCTTGTCCCAGATTACCCGGATTCCATGAATAAGTATATGGTCCAAAACCACTGGTAGGATTAATTACTACCTGACCATCGCAAATACTATTACAAGTTAAATCCGTCACTGTAGTAACCAAAGCATCCATATCTGAAATGGTAATATCAATATCGTCAATCATTATCTGTCCACAGTCATCTGTAACTGTAAGCGAATAATTTGTGATGGCGCCAATGGTTGGCTGCACAGTAATGGATGGCGTGGTAGCACCTGTACTCCATTCGTAGTTTGTTATCGTTTCTAGTGTATTGGAATATCCTTGTAAAAACACTGAAGGCTGAACAGAAGGTGTACTACAAATAAGCGTATCATTCTGTAGAATTCCAGCATCAATAACATTATTATCATTTACCCAGATGGTATCATTGGTTCCAGTAACCGTACATGGACAACCATTTAGAAGTGTAAAGACTAAATACTCCTGACCTTCGGCAACATTATCAAGCAACGCTGAATAAAAAATGGTATCGGCAGGTACTCCTACAGGAATTGTGAATGTTGTAGGGAAACCTGTAATATCTGTTGACGGACTTGCAGTACCCGAGATATTTAACATTACCATAAGAGAGTCGGTCATGTCCATTGTATCTGTTCTGGTAAAAATATAGAAACCATCACAGCCTTCGTTTATGGAATGACTTTCCGTTCCATCTTGATTATATGGGGTCATTGAAACAACTTCTCCTGAAGTCATACTACCAGCCTCTAAAAATACGCCACTATCAAAAGCATGGTCACCAGCATCGGCAACAGCTAATTTAATATGATAGGTTTCGCATTGTGTAACCTGAGCTTGGGCAGGAATGGAGACAGTATAGCCATCATATTGTATGGCTTCGTTACCAGGACTACCACCTGTTCCATTATTAATATAATAACCAGCATTGGCACCGGTATTAACATTATTAATACTTACCGGAATGGTAGTACCAGGAATAGTTGCAATATTTGTATTAAAATACGCTCCACCAGGACCAGGATTCGGGCCTGTTAAAAAGAAAGCAAATACATCATTAAAACCAGAGTTCACATACTCAAGGTATTCATCTGATCCAAATGAATAATTAAAGGTGATAAGATTATCAGCCGGGATGAAATCAAATTCAAGTACCGCTGCATCCCATGTTGTTTGAGGAATTAAAGCAGTAAGATTCACATCACCTGGTGTATTTGTATTTGTAGTTATCGACCCTGAGTTATTAGGACCAGCCGCATTGGTAACATAACCAGATGCGAGGATCACTCCTGAATCAAAATGAAAATTCGCAGGAGTAGCCGTTTGCTGGAAATAACCCTTCGATTGGGGATGACCAGTGTAAGTTACGTTAAAGGCCTCAAGACAACCAGTAATAAGGATATCTTCTACCAATTCCTGAGGAGTGTAAATAACATGACTTGTATAAAGCGACTGGGAGAATGCCCCGAAGGAAAGCAACAAACCCATTAACGCCATTGATAGTTTCTTATTCATATTCTTGCCCCTATTGTTTTTACTTTATTATAGTAACAGTTCCATTCTCTCTATGTTCCTGCCCTGTTAAATCTTTATAGATTACTATCCATGGATAGGTCTCGCCTTCAACAACCTTTTTGCCGTTTGCTTCACCATTCCATGGTCGGTAGATATCAAATGTTTCGTATACTTTAGCACCTAAACGATCATAGATTATTAGATGAAAGTGGTCATTATCGATGCCTAATCCTATCGGCATAAAATTTCTATTCTCAGGAATATCGCTATTCGGATTAAATACGTTTGGAGCATAGAAAGTATACTCATTTTTAATAACAATATTCTGGCTGAAGTCGTCTTTACATCCGTGCTCTGTGGCAACATTTAATGTTATTTCGTATTCACCAGGCTCGGTGTAATAATGTTCTGGAGTTGTTGCATACGAAACCTCAGTGCTGTCTCCAAAGTCCCAAGTTGAAGAATAAGCCCCAGTTGAAACATTATCAAAGAAAATTATTGGCTTAATAATAGATGCTTCAAGCGGATCCGGATAGAATCTTGCAATTGGATTCGGGAAAATTTTAATCATTTGTGATGCCGTTGCTTTACTGGAACATCCAACTTTTGATGTTACAGTAAGCGATACATCATAAACTCCCTCTTTCTCATATTTATGAGTAGGCTTTCTTCTGTTATGTAGGATATCATATACACCATCACCGAAATCCCAATCATAGGTTTTCCCATTATCAGGATGGGTTTCATTAGCTGCCCAGTCGTAAATATAGCCATCATCTGGTATGGTATCTATGAAGGTAACCGTCATTGGAGCACATCCCTCGAAGAAGTCTGAGAGGATCTCAATTTCTGGTGCTTCAAACACCTCAATGGTCATTGTATAGTTTCCTGTTGGTGATCCACATTCATCTTTCGCCCAAATTTCATACTCTGTTGTTTGATTTGGACTCACAGTATAAGGAGGAGGAATAAGATCAGAGCTTGCTCCATCGAACCAAATTGTCTCGTACGGACCACCAGTACCACCAAGTATCTCAGCATAAATAATTGTTTGCTCTCCTTCACAAATACTGTCATGAAGCGTTGTTAGCTCCACTGAAATATCGGGATATACATTAACAGTTATTGATTGTGATTCGGTTGTACATCCGTTCAAATCTTCAACATGAACAATGTAGGTTGCTGTTTCCTGCGGAGTAATCTGCACTTGCGAACCTGATGCTCCATGCTCCCACACAAAGAAATAAGTTGGCGTTCCGCCATATGCAATGGCATTAAGTGTAATGGTTTGGTCCTTACAAACATATTGATCGGGTGATGACCACATGGTAAGAAGATTCGGATCGTCAAGCGTGTCAGTCGACATAACTTCACATCCATTAGCATCAGTCGCAGTTATACTATAAATTCCCTCTGGTATGCTATCCAGATTCATGGTTGTGTCGCCGGTAGACCACTCATAGGTAAACGGAGGTACTCCATTAAATGTCTGAAATTCGATAGATCCGTTCGCATCGAGATAACATAAAGGATTGTGTCGGGTTAAAGAGGTGAAAATCGAGTCGGGCTGATTAATAAAGAAGGTACCGCTATGGTTACATCCAATAGAGTCATAAACGGTTACACTATAATAATCAGATGGAAGACTATCTAAGAAACCTTCATTGGTAACACCTAGTGCAATAGGATCCCATTCATAAGTAAAAGGTTCAAATCCGTTTTGAGTAAGCACAGTTGCTGACCCTTCATGATCGCCATAACAAAGGTTATCTACCGTTCCAATTGAGATAGCAGAAAAACTTGAATTGGTTATACGAACACTGTCAATAGCTGTTTGTCCACAAACATCTGTTATTGTACACACATAAAGAGTGGATTCATCTAATGGCGGAGCTATGTTTATACTACTTGCTGTTGAATTATTGCTCCATGAGTAGGTTACCAAATTAGGATCCATATCTGGCGGAATAAATGTCTCAAGCAACATGAAAGATGTTTGGTAAGCACAAATGTTGGTATCATTCATACTAATCCCAGCTTCCAGCTCAAAGTTATCAATAACTTCTATTTCCATTGAATACATACCCTCACAAGTTGAATCGCAAAGACTCACATGAGAGATATTAAATACGATTGTTTCAACACCTTCGATTATGCTATCAAGAACAGCGGTATAATCGAGTGTCATAAAATAACTACCACCAGGAATGGTATAGGTGCTATCGGTTATCCCTACAAAATCAATACTATCAGTTGCATCGCCACCAAGTTCGATCGTAAAATCGAAAGGCTGTTGCAGTTCTAATGTATCCGGATTAATTCGTTGAACTACTAATTGATTGGTACAACCTTCATAAATATCAAATTCGCCACCAGCCAATGAAATACTTACTAAGTCAAGATCAAAGTCGGAACTAATACCTTCTGCATCTAAAAACACGGCTGAATCAAAACCTTGTCCGCCTTCAATATCTGCAAGCATCACAGTAAAATGATAAGTCTCGCACGGAACAACGTCAATCTCTGCAATCATTGGAACAGTATATCCATCGTAAGTGTGTCCTGGCCCTCCAAATGGGTTTGAAACATAAAGGTTACTATTTGGTCCGGTTCCAGGGCCGACATTCGCTACAGTTACTGGATCACCATTCCAAGGCACAACTGCAATATTCTTATTTTCATATTGTGTTACATTTCCCGGCTCAGGACCTGATACAAAGATTCCAACCCCCTCGTTTGAAGATAAGTTTACTCCATACCCCTCTGAAGCAAATACATAATGTAAAGTCAATAAGTGATTATGAGGTATTACAATAAACTTTAAAATTTGAGCATCTGTTGAGCTATTCGATCCGAAAGTTTGATTATACAAAGCATTACCAGGCATCCAGAATGGCCATGATGATCCAGGGTAGTTGGTTCCCATACCCGTAATAACTTTCCCGGTTGACATTACAAAACCAGACTCCAAGCCAATGGCTTCCGTTCCATTGGCAAAGCTTCCGTATGCAAGAGGGTTTCCTATAAACTCAATACTATCTACTTCAACACATCCGGTGAATAACCCTTCAATGGTGGCAACCAGATTTGCATTTTGATTAATGGTTAAAGGAGTTGGAGGCGTAATTTGTGCCATAGCGGTAATGCTAATTCCTAAAACGAGTAATATGGTTAACATTAGATTCTTCATATCTATTGCTGTTTTTAATACATTAAATTAATGACTCCTGTTTTCTGAAACTGGTTGCCTTTTTTGTCAGCAAAATTTATTAAGTAGGTATAAACTCCGGTTTTATATAGTTCACCGGCATTATTTCTACCATCCCAACCTTGCTCAATATTTGTAGTTTCGAATACATGCTCTCCCCATCTATTATAAATAGACATATGGAAAGTTGATTCGTCGAGTAAACTAATAAATGGTCTGAATATTTGATTCTCAGGATATCTGCTTAAAGGATTCAATACATTCGGTGCATAGAAAAGATCTTCCTGTTCCTCTACAGTTATAATCATATATGATGTATCTCTACATCCTTCAAGATTTTCGGTCATCAAGGTTGCTCTGTATTCTCCTGGCACAAGAGGGAACGAATATGGCGTTGGATGTGGCCCTTGGATAGAGTCAACATCAAAAATCCAATAATACTCTTGAGCACCAACTGATTCGTTATAGAATTCCACAACTGGATCTGCTACTGTTACCGTTTGCTTATCGGTTGAAAATATTGACTCAGGACTTGGGAATACTTCGATGGTTTCGTACAAGGTGGCTTCGGCAACACATCCGAATGCAGAAGTTACTTCAACTTGCACATCATACAAACCAGTATTACGGAATACGTGCAACGGATCTCTAACAATTGAATTATTGAAATAATCGGAATCATCGAAATCCCACCTCCATGACTGACCAATATCTGCGGTGTTATCCATAAACTGGATGGCAAGAGGTGGACAACCTCTAATTTTATCAACTGTAATATTAATAGGTGGTGCCGGTTCTACAAAAACCTGAACAGTATCGAGAACTTTAGGAGTTCCACAATTATCACTACCCACAACAATATACTTTTGAGTATGATCCGGTTTAACCTTGAATGGTGAGTTTACTATAGGACCACTTAATAACTCTGTAAAATATGGACCACCGTTTCCACCACTAACAAACGCTTCGATGGCTGTTGTATCTCCTTCGCAAATAGAATCTTTAAGAATTTTAACTTCAATCTCGAGCGGAGGATTAACAAAAATGGTAACACAATTAACGTCACTTAAACATCCGTTATCATCTCTAACATAAACACAATACTCGGTGCTGGTTTCAGGGTCAATTGTAATTGAGCTTGAGGCATAACCACCAGGATTCCAGAAATACTGATATGGAGGTGTTCCACCAATTGTAGCACCGGTAATTCCGGCTGACTGATTTAAACAAATAGTTTGATCGCCTGAAGTGTAAAGCTGCACCGGTGGTGGATCAGTTATACAAATAGTCGAAGAAACAGCACAACCATTCACATCCATAGCTGTAACGTCATAACATCCAGCTTGCAGATCAGAAATTGTTGGTGTTGATCCTCCATTATTCCAAAAATATGAATAAGGAGGTGTACCGCCGGTAGGTATCATGGTAGCTTCACCATTGTCGTAACCATTACATTTTATATTCTTTTGAGTTGTCGTAAAATCCATGGTTATTAAATCAACCGTATACTGACCGGTAGCCTCGCATCCATTAACATCACTAACAGTAATGTCGTAGGTTCCGGTTCCTAAACCTTCAAAATCATAAAATGCTGCGGGCGAGGTAAACGGTCCACTAACATTGGTAGAATAACTAAAAGGCATTTCACCGTTTGATACACCAACAGAAATAGAACCATCTTCGAAACCTTCGCAATTCTCAGGCAAGCCTGTTAAACTTAAATTCATGGCAGGCGGCTGACCAATAACAAAGAATGTATCTAATACGCTAGCGCCATTTAATGATAGCACTGAAACATCGTAAGTTCCAGCAGCAAGATTCAAGACTGTATTTACAGAATCAACTGATCCCATATTCTGGCTTATTATGTTGCCCAAGGCATCGTACCAAATAAAATCAAACGGATCAATTCCTTCGCTAATGATCACGGTGGCTTCACCATCGCTGGATCCCCAGCACAAAGCATCTTCCTTTTCGCCGGAAAGTTCACCACAAGCTATTGGGTTAACCACAACCGTTTTAATAAGATCGTGATTACAAGAGGTAAGCGTAGCAGTATAAACATGTGGCACTAAAGAATCAGGTGTAACAGTTATTGACTGACCTGTAAAAGTCTGGCCTGTTATGTTGTTGGTCCAAACAAAATCAGTTATTGGCGCTCCTGCAGGAACATATTGCCATGATTCACCTACTGCTGTAAATGGGGTTGCGTTTCTACCAGGAACAATTGACCATTTACCAGCGTTAAAGTTTTGCATTCCCTGAACTCCATAACCAGGTGTAAATGTACCAGCGTTTGGCCATGTCATACAGGTAGGAACATCAATTAAATGGTTATCAATAATGTTTGTAGTTTCGTGTATAACAATCTGGAAATCGCCATAAACCGTATTACAACTGAATAAGGCCACGTGCCATGTCACCACAAGGCTTCTGTTAGGCGCAACGCCCATTAAATTATATTTTATGGTAGATCCATTAGTTGTTGTTGGTAACCAATCGCGCCAAGGTCCCATAATACAATTTCGAGCAATTGGAGTTCCTCCTCCGTTGGTTAAATTTGGAATAGTTGTTCCTACCCATGGATCGGTGGTTGTATTCGGTATTGGACTAAAACTCATCCAACCATTGGTACCAACATAAAACTGTGACCAGGTTGTTCCATAGAAACAAAAATCGAATCCAATATTGAACGGGCCAAAAAATTTATCATCTTGTAAGGATGGAGTAATACTTGTACCGCCGGTTACTGTAACCGGAGCATGAGTAACCTGGTTTATATCGTAGCAGGTTGATGTGCAGTTAGCAGGCCACAGAAAAATATTAGAGTCTATAGTTGCCGTAAGCAAAGCATCGGTACCAAAACAAACAGAAGTATCAGCATTAACGTGAAAGAAACTGTGATTTGAATATTGCTGTGCAAAGCCCTGTATACTAACCACAAGCATTGCAATTAATAGTAGTAAAGAATTCTTCTTCATGATAATCAAAATTTACATGTTAATTAACTGCAAGGTTGTATAATCTTTCTCGGCAATTTTAAGATTGTTAACGCCGAAAAGCAACATATACTTAGCAAGTTCTTGATTAGATGTTTTATGATCGAATGTAAATTTACAGTTGTAAGTTCCATTCGCGTTTTTTTCTTCCTCAAAACCAAAAGTAATAAAGCTTCCATGATTTCCTGAGGCAGCCACAATATCTTCTAATTGTTGTTTATCGGCCATCATAATAAAAGCTGAATAACTTGATTCCCCATCAACAGTAATTAGCTGTTCCATAGTACCAAATTCAGCTACCAAAGTTCTTGACTCCTGGGCTATAGAACCGAGTGAAAACAAGCTAATTAAAAGGGCTAAAATGAAGCTATTTTTTTTCATTTTGTATTTGTATTTGTTTATATCCTTAATTCTTTAATAATGAACGCAAAATAATCAAATTTTCATCATCTGCATAAGTCATCTTCAATAAGTTTTTAGCTAGATGTAGACACTCATATTATGAAAACTTTCAATTAGACGGCACATTTAAAAAAGGGTTGTTCGCGGGCTTCTCTTTTCTGAATAAAAACAGAAGGATTAACCAAAGCATATTGAAATCTCCAGTTAGCGGAGGCAAACAATTTAGTTAAATTCTAAGAACTAAATCAGCTTAAATCTTAAGGAAGCAATGCAACAGTATCATTAACAAGTTGTACAACATAGGCATTATAGACTCTCAAGCTTTGAATTCTTTTCCTATAACTATAAATTGCACTGAATTATAAAATCGATTCAATGGGCATCAATGAAATTCTACATCTTACGCTAGGTATCATTTTTTTCGTGGTGTTCATTTATGCAGCTATAATATCAATTTATGAAAAAGAATCCCGAGCTGCTTTGTTATTTCTCGCTAGTGCCATGCTGTTCTCCATTCCGAACTTCATCCTATGGATTGAAATAGACAACTTCGGCCTGACAATTTCAACAATAATTATTCTCGTGCAACTTATACCAATAGTACTACTACTATTGCCAATCAGAGTAAAGAACGACAAAAATCATAACACGCCCTTATCGAGAATAGACGAACGAGATATCATGTTTTCCAGATCTAATCTTGAACCCGGCTCGCAAAACTTCCTAGATTATTATAAGCTCCGACCAGAACACAAAAAGCCAGACGATCAATTTAGGTTAAAACCTGGATTATTGTCTCCTGAGAGTTCAAAATATCACTTGGCAACCTTTAGTGCTGCCGATGCAAATTTTAATGTAGTTGGCACCTTAAAGCAGTTGGTTACCGGCCCCATTGCTGATAAACAACAAAAAACAGACAGGTATAAAACTACAGAGTTCATTAAACGTTGGGGCAAAGAAATTGGTGCTTCAGATATTGGTATCACAGCATTAAAAGACTACCATAAATACACAGTAATTGGTCGCGGAAAAGACTACGGCAAAGAGGTAGACCTCGATCATAAATACGCCATAGCCATCATCATTGAGAAAAATGAGGATCATGTTTCGTCCTCACCACAGGGTCCGGTTATTATGGAGTCATCAGACAAGTACCTGCGTACAGGAACAGTCGCGGTTCAAATTGCAGAATTCATCAGAAACCTGGGCTACGATGCGAGAGCACATATCGATGGAAGTTATCAGGTTGTTTGTCCGCTTGTGGCAAGAGATGCAGGCCTTGGAGAAATTGGAAGAATGGGCTTGCTCATGACCAAGAAATATGGCCCACGCGTGAGAATTAGTACTGTAACCACCAACATGCCGCTGCATACCAATACGGCAAAACCCGACAATAGCATCATCAATTTCTGCGAACACTGTAAAAAGTGCGCCACAAATTGTCCGGCTTCCGCAGTTCCCAACGGAGCAATGGAAGATCACAACGGCACCACTCGTTGGAAAATCAATTCAGATGCCTGCTTTTACTTTTGGAATATTAGTGGAACCGACTGCGGTATTTGCATGAAAGTTTGTCCTTATTCACATCCAAACAATGCCTTGCATACAGCAATAAAATGGGGTATTTCAAACAACAAACTGTTTAGTAAAATTGCCTTGCACCTAGATGATCTATTCTACGGAAAAAAGCCAAAAACTAAAAAAATACCGGAATGGATGGATATCATTTAATAATCTAAAAATTCATCCTAAATTTGTAAAAATTCTGAACAGAAATATTTTATAAAAACTTATAAATTTCATACAATGAGAAAACATATTTTTAACGCTGGACCATGCGTATTATCTGACTCAGCTCGCGAGAACACTGCAAAGGCAGTTCTTGATTTAGACGGCATTGGCCAATCTATTATGGAAGTTTCACATCGTGGCAAAGAGTTCATTGCTATTTTCGATGAAACAGTTGAGTTATTTAAGGAAGTATTGAATATTCCTGAAGGATATTCTGTATTGTTCATGGGTGGCGGAGCAAGCACTCAGTTTGCAATGATTCCTTATAACTTTATGAAATCAAAATCGGCCTATCTAAATACAGGTACGTGGTCGAACAAAGCCATTAAAGAAGCAAAGCTTTGGGGCGATGTTGTTGTTGTTGCATCATCAGAAGACAAGAACTTCAGTTACATTCCTAAAGGATATGACGTTCCTGCTGATGCTGATTACTTCCATATTACAACAAACAATACTATTAAAGGAACCGAAATTCATGTTGACTATGATTGCAAAGTGCCGTTAATTGCTGATATGTCTTCAGACATTTTAAGCCGTCCGGTTGATGTTGCTAAATACGACATGATTTATGGTGGTGCTCAGAAAAACCTGGGACCAGCTGGTGTAACCTTCATCATTATTAAAGATGCACTTTTAGAAAAAGTTGCTGATCGTCCAATACCAACTATGTTGAAGTATTCAACGCAAGTTGACAATGGCTCTATGTTTAACACTCCTCCGGTACTTCCTATTTTTGTTGTTCGCGAAACCTTGAAGTGGGTGAAAAGCATTGGTGGTCTTGATGAAATGTATAAACTAAATAAAGCAAAAGCTGATTTATTATACAATGCTATGGACGAAAGCAAAATGTTCGTAGGTACTGTTGCAAAAGAAGACCGCTCATTAATGAACATCTGTTTTGTAATGAATGAGCAATACAAAGAGCTTGAAGCAGAATTTGTAAAGTTTGCAGGAACTAAGGACTGTGTTGGAATTAAAGGACACCGTTCAGTTGGTGGTTTCCGTGCCAGTACTTACAATGCACTTCCAATTGAAAGTGTACAGGTACTTGTTGATGCAATGAAAGAATTTGAAGCAAACCATTCATAAGGAGGATAGCCATGACTAAAGTATTAGTTGCAACCGAGAAACCATTTGCTGCACCTGCAGTGGCGGGAATCAAGAACGTTCTTGACAAGGCTGGATACGAATTGGTTTTATTGGAAAAATATACAGATGTTGCTGATTTCGAAAATGCTGTAAAAGATGCTGATGCATTGATTATTCGTAGCGATAAAGCAACACGCAATATTATTGAAAAAGCCAACGATCTTAAGATTATTGTTCGTGCTGGTGCAGGATACGATAACATCGATCTGGAAGCTGCAACCGAAAAAGGTATTTGTGCCATGAACACCCCGGGACAAAACTCAAATGCAGTTGCTGAGCTAGCGCTTGGAATGATGGTTTCATTGGCACGAAATAATTACAACGGAACTTCAGGAACTGAGCTTTCAGGTAAAAAACTTGGAATTCACGCTTACGGAAACGTTGGCAAATTAGTAGCCAAGATTGCACAAGGTTTTGGAATGGAAGTATTTGCTTTCGATCCGTTTGTAGCTGCTGCCGATATTGAGAAAGACGGTGTTAAAGTTTTAGGCTCTGTTGAAGAATTGTACAGCACATGCCAGTACATTTCATTGCACATTCCTGCAAACGACAAAACCAAGAACTCGATCAATTTCGATTTGATGATGAGCATGCCGGAAAATGCTGCCATCATTAACACAGCTCGGAAAGAAGTAATTTGCGAAGATTCATTGAAAAAAGCTTTTGCTGAAAGAGCTGACTTTAAATATGCATCAGACATTGCTCCTGTTTGTAAAGATGAGTTAGGTAATTTTGAAGGACGCTATTTCTTCACTCCAAAGAAAATGGGTGCTCAAACTTCTGAAGCAAATATCAATGCAGGTATTGCGGCTGCAACACAAATCGTAAACTTCCTTGAGAAAGGAGATACAACTTTTAAAGTAAACTAGATAATAGTTATAGTTATATGAAAAGCCCGGTGATCCGGGCTTTTTTGTTTTTTAGTTTAATACATTCATTTCTTTCCATCGCTGTAAAGACCACATTATCGTAATATTCTTTGCGCAGATAATAACAGCATTTCGGCAGAAGAAAATTACATTTCCACAGGAACAGCAAATCGTCTGGCGATTTCATCATTACGTTCTTTACTCAGGACGTTGCAATGGGCTATTGCCACATAGCTCTTTCAGGGCCTTAATTCTTGAGAGAGTCCAATAAAAATTGCTAAGCAAACCAGTCTTTCAATTTAAACCGTATTATGCGTGGGTTGGTCTAAACAGTCGCGCGGCAGAGCGATCGATTGTTCTATTTTTGGGGTTCGTTTTTTCAGCAATGGAAAAATGAACGAAGAAATAATATGGTTATACTGCTACAAGCTCATGTCGCATCTGTTCAACAAGATATTCACTTCTAAACTGCTCAATGGTTTCCTTAACAGAAATAATTTTATCAGCTAAATACGCTTTTGATCCAGCAAAGGCAAATCCATTTTTGAAATCGCCTCGTGCTGCATTGAACAAGGCTTCTGCAACACAGAACTGAACCTTTCGGTGGTCGCAGGTTTTCAAACATCTCCATGGACATTTCACTGGTTTTTTATTGCCTTGCTGTATTTCTCGTACAAAATCGTTAGCAATAACTCTACCTGGTAAACCAACCGGACTGTCAATTAAGGTAACATCGCTTTCGCCACTTGACATGTATTCTTGCTTAAACTTATCAGAAACATCACATTCCGTGGTTGTCACAAAGCGAGATCCAATAAGAGCACCTTTTGCTCCATAGCTCATCACATCAAACATTTCTTTCCCGTTTGAAATACCACCACCAGCAATCACAGGAATTTCTATTCCATACTTTTGCTCAAAAACAGCTACCTCTTTTACGGTCTCTGCAACAATTCTCGGCAATGAATCTATCGAATTCGCAAGGTCCTTTTTGCTAAAGCCCAAATGACCTCCAGCTTGAGGGCCTTCAACAATCACTGCATCGGGCACATAATTGTATCTGTCTGACCAGCGCTGAAAAATAAGTTTCGCTGCTCTGCCCGATGATACCTTTGGAACAAATTTGGTTGTTTGGTTTTCAAATAAAGCGTCTTCAATATTTTCAGGTTTCTTTAAGAATAATCCGGCACCAACTATTGCTACATCAATTTTCTCTTCTAGCGACACCTTAAGTAAATTATCAAAATCAGTTACCGCCAGCATAATATTCACGCCAAGCACACCATCGGTTTTTGATCGTGCCTTGCGAATTTCATTTCGCAAGGCCATTGCATTACTTTCCTTGAAGTTCTTTCTGAAGTTGGGCTGTAGCATTCCAATTGCAACGGCTGAAATTACTCCAATACCACCTTCGTTAGCAACTGCCGATGCCAGTCCTGAGAGGGAAACTCCAACGCCCATTCCGCCTTGTACAATTGGAGTTTTTATTCTGAGATTACCTATATTAAATTCATTCATAATTTTAACTTTTTGGTTATGGCACATCTGAGATTACCACATGGATTTGCTAAAATTAAGTTCTGTAATCCTATCAAAAAAGAAACAGGGATTACCTTAGCTTAAAAAGGGCTGAATGTGAAAAGAAGGGCTGAATGTGCAGTTTTAGGGACGAAATTATATAGACTAAATGGTCTCTTTAAAGCTTTCAAGGTACTTCTGAGAAACTAAAACAGGAAAATCGATTCCGTCAACGCCAAGTTTATAGCCTTGTGAATTACCAGTTACTTCTTTCACATAACTTGTATTTACAATAAAAGTACGATGACATCTTAGAATCGAATCGAATTCATTTATCAGCTCACTTGCATATGTGAGCGAACACCTAACCAATTGCATTTTCACCTGATCTAGGCTTTTGTAATATATTTCTACATAATTATCAGCCGACTTAATTATTATCAATGCATCAGGAGCTATTGAAAGGTCATCTTTTTTATAATCCGATTTAAAGTGAATGAGTTTCACTTTTGCCTCCTTAGCCCCTAACAATTTGTCGTTCAATTGCCGGGCAGATTCCAAATGCGATCGAAGCAGCCTTTCCTGATTTATAATAATTAAAACAGCAACAGGAAGTACACCAAGTAAAATTAGTCTAACAATATCAGAGAAACTAATATCAAACATACCAAGCAATTGGGTATAAAATAAAAAATCACTTCCAGAGATGGTGAGCAGAATCCACAAATTCCAGACAATTTCTCGTTTTATATTCCAAACATTATTGTAGAATATTTTTGGAAATAGACTCGGCAATACTATTAAGTTTATACTTAAAACCAGAAATGTTGACACCACCAATCCGGTTACCAAATAAACAATTTCCTTCGTTGAAAAAGAGTCAATATCGATTGGCTGAAAAAGCAATAAGAACCCCAATACTCCCAGGCTAATAAAAAGAATGATCTTCGCATTACTCCTTAAATCATCATTGAAAGGATATTTTTTATTTAAAAACTTCAGCATATTTTTTCTCCATCTATCGCTTACCAATATTCAAAAAATCATTTGAAAAACCCTTAAAATGTCAACATATAATTTGTAAAAGATTCTTTGTCTCACGAAAAGTTAAGGCTATCATTAAACTTTAACAAATCATCTTTTTATTATGAATCAATGTTTCAGGTAATACCTTCTATATTTAACAAATACAGAAATACTCACTAAAACAACATTATTTAAAAAATCAAATTGGGATTAGTTAATAAAACATGTAAAGCAGTTATTTACTAAAATGAGTAGGGATTTAGATGCCACGTTAAGCGAACCTGCGGTCTGCAGAAGGCAATATTATCCATGACTCCTGCAACCTAATACTTCAGAACTTAGCCATAGGCCAATTTATATAGCTGTCTAAAAGCATATGAATAGTGGCAGTTTAGGTGAACTAAATCAGTTGTTGGTTTGATATTAAAAATTAATTTTGCCTACGATTAAACACATTAACCTGTGGCTATTTACACAGGGTTTATTTAAAAAGGAGCATATGAAAAACATTAATTGGCTTCAGGTGGCAGGAGTTATAACGGTAGTTGCCCTTGTATTTATTTCTCTGTTTACACTTACCGCCTTTTTGCGAAAGTTACCTGATGTACAAACCCCGGCAATTATAAATCTATTGCTTATTGTGGGTGCAACTGTAACCGCAATTTTCTATATCTCCAAAACCAACTACGGTGTGCGTTCTGAGAAAGTTGAAGATTAAAACAAATAATATAAATTACATAAATATCATTTACAATTATGGCTATAGTAAAACCATTTAAAGGATTACGCCCACCAGCGGAAATATCAAAAGACCTGGCATGTTTGCCTTACGACGTAATGAATTCTGAAGAAGCTGCAAAAATGGCTGAAGGAAAAGACTGTTCATTGCTACATATTACTAAAGCAGAAATCGATTGTCCGGCAGGAACGGATGTGCATTCGGAAACAGTTTACACCAAGGCTGTTGATAATTTTAAAATGTTTCAGGATAAAAATTGGTTAGTTCAGGATAAGGATGCAAAATTCTACATCTATGCACAGACCATGGACGGATCAACTCAATATGGTATTGTTGGTGCTGCTGCTTGCGAAGATTATCATAACGAAATAATTAAAAAGCATGAGTTAACACGCCCTGACAAGGAAGATGACAGAATGATTTTAACGCGTTACACAAACGCTAACATCGAGCCTGTGTTCTTTTCATACCGTGCAGTTCCTGAAATTGACGCTATTGTAAGTAACATTGTAGATAATAATAAAGCTGATTACGACTTTACTGCAGAAGATGGTTTTGGTCATCATTTTTGGGCCATTAACGATGCTGCTGTTAACATGGAGTTAGAGAAACTTTTCGAAACAAAAGTTCCATTTACTTATGTTGCCGATGGACATCACCGTACGGCTGCTGCGGCAAGAATTGGTCGTGAGAAACAAGCACAAAATCCAAATCATACCGGCGACGAAGAATACAATTTCTTTATGGCTGTTCATTTCCCTGACAATCAATTAAAAATTATTGATTATAACAGAACAGTAAAGGATCTTAACGGCTTAACTCCGGAAGAGCTAATCAAGAAATTAGAACTTGTTTTTGATGTTGAAAAAATTGGTAGCGAGATTTTGAAGCCTTCTAAACTTCATGAATTTGGTATGTACCTTAATGGCGCCTGGTACAAGCTTAATGCAAAAGCCGGAACATATAACGATAATGACCCAATTGGCGTATTAGACGTAACCATTCTTTCAAATCACGTACTTGATAATCTATTAGGTATTGATGATTTAAGAACTACAACCAGGGCTGAATTTGTTGGCGGTATTAGAGGTTTAGGCGAACTACAATCAAGAGTTGATAATGGAAGTATGGCAGTTGCATTTGCACTTTATCCCGTTTCAATGCAACAATTAATTGATATTGCTGATTCTGGCAACATCATGCCACCTAAAACAACATGGTTCGAACCAAAATTAAGAAGTGGTTTAGTAATTCACACATTAGATTAATTTCTAACACTATACATAGAAAAGGGAATGCCACGGTATTCCCTTTTTTCATTTTCAGAATTCAATCCTGAACTAATGAATTACTGCATTTGTTAATAATTATTCTCTTGTAGTTATTTTTTTACATTATTGGTGTAAATATTAGATCAGAAATCTTTAATTTTGTAAGAGTACTTTTCGCAGGGGGAATCAAGCAATATCAGTATGAACTTAAATGACCATAACATTGAACCAATTGTATTGGATAAGTTTAACGACTTATTCGAACCTTATAATGGTCAAAATACTGTTCAGGCAAATACAGTTAAAAAAGCATTTTTATTTGCTTATGAAGCCCATATTGGAGTAAAACGCAAATCAGGAGAACCTTACATACTCCATCCCATTGAAGTAGCAATAATTGTAGCTCAGGAAATTGGTCTTGGCACCAAAAGTATTATTGCTGCGCTTCTACATGATGTTGTTGAAGATACCGACTATACCGTTGAAGATATTGAGAAATTATTTGGCCATACCGTTGCAAGGATGGTTGATGGTTTAACAAAGTTATCCGGCGTTTTGCGTGACGACGAATCGTTGCAGGCCGAGAATTTCAAGAAGCTTATATTAACGCTTACCAGCGACATTAGAGTTGTACTTATAAAAATAGCAGATCGTCTTCACAATATGCGAACTTTAAACTCTATGCCCCCACGCAAGCAGTTTAAAATTGCAGCCGAAACCTTATTCCTTTTTGCTCCAATGACCCACAGGTTGGGACTTTACTCGATTAAAACAGAGCTTGAAGAACTTAGTTTTAAATTCAGGTATCCAGAGATTTATAACGATATCTCAGAAAAAATACGGAATTCTAAAAGCCAAATAGAAAAGTCAATAGCGAAGATAATTGAGCCTATAAAAGAGAAGCTTGACAAGCGCATGCTTCGGTATGACATCAAAGGAATCATTAAGGCTGTGCCATCCATCTATGCCAAAATCCAGGAAACAGGTATGGCATTTGAAGAACTGCACGACGTATTTTTTATTCGTATCGTTTTCGAACCAGTTTCTGAGCTAAATGATAAAAATGAATGTTGGCACATTTACTCATTGGTTACAGATATTTACAATCCCCGACCAGAACATATACGTGATTGGATAAGTACTCCAAAAGCGAATGGATATCAAGCCTTGCACTTAACAGTTATGGGCCCGGGAGCTAAGTGGGTAGAATTTCAGATTCGTACCCAGAACATGGACGAGATAGCTGAGAAAGGCTACGTTGCTTACTGGAAACAGAAAGGATTACGCTCGCATGAAACTGCTGTTAACTCATGGATTAGCCAGGTAAGAAGTGAGTTAGATCAGGAAAAAGGTGCCATGGAATTCGTAGAAGAATTCAAGTTAAATCTGTTCTCCTCCGAAATTGTGGTATTCACTCATCGTGGTCATCCACGAAAATTGCCAGAAAATTCTACGGTACTGGATTTCGCCTACGATATTCACTCCGATCTTGGTAATAAATGTATTGGCGCTAAGGTTAATCACAAGCTCGAATCGCGCGATCATGTGTTAAGTAGTGGTGATCAAATTGAAATTCTTACAGCAGACTCGCAGGTACCACAACCAGAATGGATTAATATAGTTGCCACGGCAAGAGCGAAGTCAAGAATTAAAAATGCCTTTAAAAAACAGCGAAAGGAGTTCATCACAAAAGGTAAGGAGCTTTTCGACTCCCTTACTAAAAAGAACAAAGTAGGCGTTGATGCTAAAGAATTTAAAGAACTCACAAAGCATTTTTCAATCTTCAATAAAGAAGATTTTTACTTTGCGCTTGGTGCAGATAAATTAGCTCAGGAGTCGGTTCTCGATTTCCTAAAAAGAAAAGGTCGCAGACGTTTAATGCGTTATTGGCAGATTCAATTCAGATCTACACCAAAGGAAGCAAAACCAATTGCCGTTGATGTAGAAAATAAAAAAATTCCTTTTGTATTAGATCATAAAGACAATACACCAAATTACTCAATAGCTGGCTGTTGCAATCCAATCCCGGGAGACGATGTAATTGGGTTTATTACAGTAAATGCCCCGGTAGAAATTCATAAAAGAGGTTGTCCTATTGCAACCGAAAAGATGACCAGCCATGGCGACAAGTTATTAGAGGCCAAATGGAAGACACATCAAATGATGTCATTTTTGGCAAACATTAAATTAAAGGGGATCGATAGCCTGGGTGTGGTAAATAAAGTTACTCGAGTTATCTCCGAAGAGTTAAGCGTTAATATGCAATCTATTACCTTTAAAAGTAATCAAGGTATTTTCGAAGGAGGAATTTCCATTTATGTGCACAACACAGAAAACCTAAACAACCTCATTCTTAAGCTCATGAAAATTAAAGGTGTAGAGGCTGTTGAGCGTGTTAACGATTTGGCAGATTAAGCGAGTACTTTGAAGTATTGCCTTAGTGTGCCTTAATATGGCTGAGTTTTCTTATAAACACCAACATAATTTCTAATACCTCCGGAGAAATAGTTTCCTCAATTCTATTGTATTCTTTTACAGCCCCAGTTTCGCAATGCTGGAACAAATGATTCAAGTCTTTAAGACGATGCACCTCAACCTTACTATTGCCTGCCGACCTTAAATACTCCTCAATTAAATCGAGATTAGGACTTGGCGGCACTTGCAAATCCTTTTCACCGTTT
>JBFHES010000016.1:0-33343 GCA_041584015.1 Bacteroidales bacterium | reverse complement strand
GTAGTTGTTTTCTGCAGCACACTTCTGAACTGAGAATATTCACGTTGTGCAACCGATAAATTCAAAATATCGCTATAAAGCGCACGTTCTGCATTTTCGGGTGTCATATTCTCTACTTCACTTCCCATTGAGTGAATGATCACTCCTTCTAGCTCTCCAATTTCCGAATTAACGCGAACACTTAAATTTTCAGTTATCATAACACAAACATAATTTTAATTTCAGCTGGCAAATATAGATAATTTGCGCTGTTATTGAGATTCATCATTATTCATAAAAGGCTAAATGTTGCTAAACATCGCATCCAAACAGCTTCTTCTGTCTTATAATTTTTGAGATATACTTAGGTAGCATAGTTTCCCATCGAGGATCACCTTTACAAATTAGATCCAGTACTTCTTTTGAGCGAATGTGCAAGCGCTCGGTATTCGCATTGGGTATATCCAGGATTTTGCGCTGTTCTAATAAATGCTTGTACAAAAGCTTCACTTCATCAGGAACGGCAATTGTTTCGGAGGTTACAATAGCTCCTGTATCTTCATGTTTGGTAGGATACAAGTACAATTTCATGTTTTTAGTAAACAATTTACCAAAGGCCTCCATTGGACCACCTGCCAACTTTTCGTAATATTTAGGTTCAAGTACGTTTCGAAAGGCGAGCACTCCTATAATAATCCTTAAATTTTTTATTGAATAGTGATTGAGATGATCGACCAGATTATAGAATTCCTTAAAATTAGTAATCATTACATTTTGCCCCATACCGTTTAAAAGGTCAACCCGATCAAGAAAGTCGCGCTCATCCAGGTCACCTTCTTCCAGGAGGTTATTCAAAGTCATTTCGCAAAAAGTAAATGTCTTGTCCTTTTCATGATCCTCGTCCTTCTTAAACAAACCATAACTTGTTTTAAGCATATCGAAGCCAACAAATGTTATAGGTCGGAAACTTCCGCGCAATACAAGAATATTCTTTTTGTAGAGCATGTCGGCAGGTTGCTGCACATTACCATGCCTATCGAACATGGTAGCTGTGGTCATTCCATTTTTCACTAATTGCACACTTAGCAAACGGTTATCAACATAATTAAGCTCCTCTCCTTTCATCTCAATCATATTAATCTCTATGCGGTCTGTTGAAAGATTATCGAGAAGTGACTGAAGAAATGCATTAGGACGATCATGGAAATTAAAACAAGCATAGATGAGATTAACACCTAAAATACCAAGGGTTAATTGTTGCGACAGGTTATCGTTCTCGAGTAGTCGCACATGCAGCAAAACAGCATTTTCTGATCCACCTGCATTTAACTGAAATTTCATTCCAATCCATCCGTGGCTCTCATTGTCCTTTCTAAAGTTTAGTGTTGCAACGGTGTTGGCAAAGGCAAAGAATCTAGTACCATCGTGACGCTTATCCGCCAAAACATTAGTTACCTGCTTATATTCATAATCGAGCATTTGCTCCAAACGATCCTTACTAACATACCTTCGGGAAACACTGCAACCATAAACGTAATCGCTAAATGCCATATCATACGCCGACATGGTTTTAGCAACAGTACCTGAAGCTCCTCCAGCCTGAAAGAAACAACGAGCCACCTCCTGCCCTCCGCCTATCTCGGCAAACGAACCATAGATAGTTTCGTTTAGGTTAATGTTAAGTGCCTTTCTGTTTGTTGTGAGTAATTCTCTTTCCATAAATCAAGCTTGAACCTTAAATGTAGCATTTAAACTGCAAATATCATAAAAACCATTTATATGAGTATTAAGGAGCATGAATAAATAATTATTATAAGAATTTATATGGCTTATTGAATTCATTTACAATTCTCTCCTATTTTACTATTTTTGCAGCTGAAAAAATAAATACTTTGTACGATGTTCGAAAATTTAACGGAACGCTTAGACAAGTCGTTTAAGCTTTTAAAAGGTGAAGGGCGAATTACCGAAATAAATGTAGCAGAAACATTAAAAGATGTACGTAAAGCATTGCTTGATGCCGATGTTAACTATAAAATTGCTAAGAGCTTTACCGAAGTTGTTAAAGAAAAAGCACTCGGACAAGACGTACTAAAGTCGCTGAAGCCGGGCCAATTAATGGTTAAGATCGTTCATGATGAACTGGCTGCTCTTATGGGAGGTGAAGCAGTTGATCTAAACGTTAAGACCAATCCTAGCATCGTATTAATGGCAGGTTTGCAAGGTTCTGGTAAAACAACTTTCTCTGGGAAACTGGCAAACTATCTGAAAACCAAAAAAGGCAAAAATCCATTATTGGTTGCCTGTGACGTCTATCGTCCGGCTGCAATTGATCAGTTAAAAGTATTAGGTGAACAAATTAATGTTCCGGTATTTGCCGAAATCGACAATAAAAATCCTGTAAAAATTGCTAAGGCAGCTGTTAAGCACGCCAAGACAAATGGTCATGATTTAATTATTATTGACACCGCAGGTCGATTAGCTATTGATGAGGAGATGATGAATGAGATTGCCAATGTGAAAGCAGCTGTGGAACCTCATGAAATTCTTTTTGTGGTTGACTCAATGACTGGTCAGGATGCAGTGAACACAGCAAAGGAGTTCAACGATCGTTTGGATTTTGACGGTGTTATTCTTACCAAACTCGATGGTGATACCAGAGGTGGTGCGGCTCTTTCAATTAAATCGGTGGTTAATAAACCGATTAAATTCGTTGGTACCGGTGAAAAGCTTGATGCACTCGATGTTTTCCACCCAAGCAGAATGTCCGATAGGATTCTTGGTATGGGTGATATTGTTTCGTTGGTAGAGAAAGCCCAGGAGCAGTTTGATGCAGACGAAGCAAGAAAACTGCAAAAGAAGATAGCCAAGAACCAATTCAACTTTAACGATTTCCTTGCACAAATTGGCCAGATTAAGAAGATGGGTAATATCAAGGATCTTGCTAGTATGATACCGGGTGTAGGTAAAGCAATGAAAGATATGGATATTGATGATGATGCATTCAAAGGAATTGAAGCAATCATCCAGTCGATGACCAATGAGGAACGCGAAAACCCAGGCGTAATAAATGGTAGCAGAAGAAAGCGAATTGCCAATGGTAGCGGAACAACTATTCAAGATGTAAACCGACTGTTAAAGCAATTTGAAGAAACCAGAAAGATGATGCGCATGATGACCACAGGTGGAGGTAAAAACCTATCACGTATGATGGCCAGCAAAGGAATGAGAAAAAGATAATATTACCCGACCCCAAAAGAAGATAAGATGAAACTGATTGATGGTAAATTAATCGCCACACAAGTAAAACAAGAGATTGCGGAAGAAGTAAACCGCATGAAAGAACGTGGAGAAAAAACACCAAACCTTGCTGTAATTATTGTTGGTGATGATGGTGCAAGTGCCACCTATGTTGGTGGTAAGATAAAAGCCTGCCAACAAGTTGGGTTCGAATCAACCGACATACATTTTCCTGAAGAAACAAGCGAAGCTGAATTATTAGCTAAGATTGATGAGCTTAATAACAACAGCGACATTAATGGTTTTATCGTCCAGTTGCCACTTCCAAAACATATCTCCGAAGAAAAAGTAATTGAGGCAATCGACCATAAAAAAGATGTTGACGGGTTTCATCCGGTAAATGTTGGTAGAATGTCCTTAGGCCTTGACGCCTTTATATCTGCAACACCAGCTGGAATTATCGAGCTACTGGATAGATATAAGATTGAAACTGAAGGTAAACATGTAGTCGTACTCGGAAGAAGCAATATTGTTGGCACTCCAGTGAGTATCTTACTATCAAGAAAAGCAAATCCGGGAAATGCAACAGTAACCCTATGCCATAGCAGAACTAAAAACTTACCTGAGGTTTGTAAAACAGCCGACATTTTAATTGTTGCCATTGGGCAACAAAAATTTGTTACTCCTGAATTTGTTAAAGAAGGTGCTGTTGTTATTGACGTTGGTATTCACAGAATTAAATCTGACAAAACTAAATCCGGTTGGAAATTAGTTGGCGATGTTGACTTTGATGCCGTAGCTCCGAAATGTTCTTATATTACACCGGTACCGGGTGGTGTTGGTCCAATGACCATCATTTCTTTACTCAAGAATACCTTGCTTTCGGCTCAAAATAAGATTTACTAATTAGTATTCTTTTACAAAGTTTGCATCAACAATACCCAGCGGGCCAAGTTTGCCAGTAAAATAAAGTTCCCCGCAAATTTTCGTTATCACTCCATCAATTAGATGTTCATCTATTGATGGCTTGCTATAGACCGAAATATAGGAGCCAATTCTGCCGACATCGTTGATTTTTATTTTCAATAGTTCGCTAAAAACTACTTGTATTTGTTGCTCCTCCATGAATTGAATCTGACAGCAATGATGCTCGCTAATATAGTTTTCATTAATCATCTAACTAATCTACTTAATGGGTTATATAGTTTAATAACAAAAACAGCTAAAACGTGACCCACAGAAAGTTTAAAACTTGTATTTACAAAATTGATTCTGCCATAAAGTAGAATTGATTTAATCAATAAACGGCCTCGTTACCCTGTATGATACAATTTGACAATTGCATGATACAAACTACAAAACACATAAAATCCATATATACAGAAAACTACAAAACACAGTCTATATAAAGCAAGTAATATTTAAAATATTATTGCGATATTGAGGACTGATTGGGTTACAGGAATTGAGCATCAAGCATTGCAAACTTCACACAAATTGCAACAAATATTAAAAACCAGAGTATACACATCCCAGCGAAACTTATTAATCAGTCTATTTAACGTAAAGTACACGTGATCATTCAGAATTTATTTATGAGATATCTTATTCTCACATATCTTTTTGTCTTTACTTTTTTACTAGCAAGTGCTCAGGATTCTAATCTGGATAGTCTCAGAACCAGTCTTCTGATAGCACAAGAAGACAGCACTAAAGTGAATGCCATGAACGATTTAAGCTCCGCTTTTTTGACAAGCAATCTTGATTCTGCCAAACACTATATTGAAACAGCTATAAATATTGCTAAAACAGGGACGAACCCCAAGCTATACATAAGAAGCATCAACCACAGTGGATTATATGAATGGCATAGAGGAAACCTGGAAGTAGCCATCGATAGCTTTAGAGCAGCTCTAGCTTTATCGCATCAACACAACTCGAAGCGCCAAACGGCTGTGATTAGTGGCAATATTGGAATGCTCTTTACTCAAACGGGCTATCCGGATAGTGCAGTACATTATTTAGAGTATTCGCTACAACTCAATAGAGAACGTAACGACTCGGCGCAAATAACAAAGAACTTAATGGACCTTAGTAATCATTTTACTGGTATTGGGAAATACAGCAAAGGACTTGAGTATATGCAGGAAGTGAGGGCTTATTACGAAAAAAAGAAACTTCACTTTAACTTAACCTATATTTATGCCAATCTAGGGGTGATATATGCGCGTCTTCACGATTTTGATCAAGCCTATTATTATTATCAGCAATCAAGAGCTTCGGATAAGCTTACTGATGAAACAGATATTGAATCGCTAAACCTCACCAACCTCGCACTTTTGTTTGTTGAGTTAACAGAACAATACGATTCAGCTTATAACTACTTTCACAAAATTGACTCAATTCTTGTGCTTGACTATGATGAAGACCTTCATTTTAGTAATCTGGTAAACGAAGGTAGTCTGGATTTAAAACGGGGTGATGGTTCGGCTGCAATTGAAAAATTCAGAAATGCAATTGAGCTTACTCCATTTCAGTTATCAAAAAAATACCAGGTTGCAGTCTATATTAACTTTGGCGAAGCTTACTTACGAACCAATCTACTAGATTCTGCCCGTATTAATATTAATCGTGGGTTAGAGTTAGCAAAAGAGCTGAATTCATATGAACACCTTCAAAAAGCATATTACAATTTATTTTTAGTAGACTCAATTGAAAATCATTTTGCAAATGCGCTTGCAGCCTATCAGCTCTATGCGACTTATACAGATAGTCTTTGGAATAATGATTCGAAAGCAAAAATTGCTGAACTAGAAATTTTGTATCAAACAGAAAAAAATCGAATAGAAAACATCAGACTAAAAGAAGATACAGAACACAAAGAAGCTATCATTTTTAAGCAACAAATTATTGGCGGCCTTATTATGTTAGCGTTGCTAGTAGCATTGGTTCTATTTATTGTTTTGATTCGAAGTACAAAAAAGATAAGGTATTCCAACAATTTACTGGAAGAACATAAGAAACAACTCATTGAGCTAAATATTACGAAGGATAAATTTTTCTCAATAATTGCTCACGACTTAAAAAGCCCATTTACATCACTTCTTGGGTTCATTGAAATCCTTGAAATGGAGCATCAATTAATGTCTGAAGCACAACGAATAGAAATTATTCAAAATCTTGAAAAGACTGCCACAAACACATACAACTTGTTAACAAATTTACTGGATTGGGCGAGGAGTCAACGGAATCAAATTCAGTACAAACCGGAGCATTTTAATCTAAAAGAGAAAGTAACGAATCTAACACAATTCTTAAAGCAGCGACTTTTAATTAAAAACCTTAGCCTAACCATTGAAATAGACGATAAACTTAACTTAACCACAGACCCTCAGCTGCTTCAGGCGGTTCTAATGAATCTGACAAATAATGCGATAAAGTTTACACCCGACAATGGTTTTATCGAAATTACAGCTACAGAGAAAGAAACCTATCTTGAAATTTGTGTACGCGATAATGGCATAGGTATTCCGAAAGAAAAAGCAAACAAACTATTTACTATAGATAATAAATACCAACGGCAAGGAACCAATGGCGAATTAGGCACAGGATTAGGACTTATCTTATGCAAAGAGTTTGTTGATTTAATGAATGGTAGCATAACTGTAAACAGTACCGAAGGTAAAGGTAGCATTTTCTGTTTACGTCTTAACCACTAAAAATAGGAGAATTAAAGCAAGCTGCCTATGTCCGGTTGTATGCTGCAAAACTCGCCTCAAGTCCAGGCCTTACTATTCCTAACACACCTACCTCCTATCCAATAATTGAAGTTTCATGAGCACAACAATTATTATCGTTAAAAACGAAACAAATCACCTATAATAGAGTATAGAATAGCATCAGAATAACTAGGATTTCACTAATAAAAATCCACTTGAAACATATTACATGAGGTATCTTTTTCTTACGCTGCTTTTATTGACTGCCTGGAGTGCAAACGCAACCAATAAAACAGATAGCTTAAATCATGCATTTGAAATTGCTCAAACCGACACCGCAAAAATAAGCATCCTCCTTGAGCTGGCCACAGATGCATACCTCAGTGGTAGCGACCAAACCGAGAGTTTAATTGATTCTGCTTATACTTGGGCTAAGCAAGAAAACGATTTTCTCCGACAGACAAAAGCACTAAACCTTAGTGGGTTATATTTATGGCAACAACACAAGCTTGATGAAGCTTTAGATACTTTCTTAAAAAGTCTTGAACTATCAAATCAAATTAAAGAGAATAGACTCATTGCAACAGCAAGTGCCAACGCCGCCATACTTTATGGAAGATTTGGCAAGCCAGACACTGCCATCACTTTATTTAATAATGCAATCGACCTCTTTACCTTATTAAAGGATTCAGCCAAAATCTACAAAACAACAATGGATTTAGGCGGCTGTTATGCTAACCAAGGCAAGTTTAAAGAATCATTAGAATACCATTATGAATGCTTAAAATACTTTGAGAATAAGCAAGACACACAGCGATTGATTTTTGTATACGGCAATTTAGCCGTAACCAACCAGCAATTGGGTAACTTTGAGCAGGCAATACCATTGTACAAAAAAGCTATTGATTACGATTTAGTATGCGACAAAGTAGATATCCTTTCAAATAACTACTTAAATGTAGCGCTAATGTATACTGAGATGAATGCCGCTGTTGATTCCGCATACCACTACTTTGACAAGGCTAAGGAGATTCTGGACAACTCTAACAACAAGTACCAGGAGGTTGTATACAATGTTAACCTCGGAAACTTCTATTTCGATCAAGGTAGATACCCGGAAGCACTAAGCGTATTTAATGAAGCCTACCAGTCGCCTGTGCTTGATCACATGCTTACGTATGATGCAATTGTTAATCTTGACTTGGGCATGACGCATGTTGCTTTAGGCGAACTAAAAACTGCCAGGAAATTCATGCTTAGCGGCTTGGAGAAGGCAATAGAAGCAGGTTCAATTGAACATATTCAAAAATCATATTACAACCTCTACGGATTAGATTCCATTGAGGGAAATTATGAAGGAGCACTTCAATACTATCAGAAATCAAAGGAATACAGTGATACGCTAATGTTGCGCGAAGGCAGACAAAGACTTGCTGAACTGGAGGCAGAATATCATGCGGAGAAAAATGAACTTGAAAACACAATTCTAAAAGAAGAATCAAAATATAATCAAATTGTTATTCTTAAACAGAGGTACATTGTTGGCCTAACGCTCCTTGCACTTATAATTACTGTTATCCTGTTTATTGTTGTTAAAAGAGGATCAAAGAAATTAAAGATCGTAAACTCACATTTAGAACAACAAAAAGAAGAGCTAGAAACTCTGAACCTAACAAAGGACAAATTCTTTTCAATAATTGCTCATGACCTAAAAAGTCCATTCACTTCCTTACTTGGATTAATTGAAATTCTGGAAACAGATCATGGGGCAATGACAGCCGAGGAGCAATATAGCATCATTGAAGACCTTGGTGACACAGCAAAAAACACCTATAATTTGCTATCAAACTTGCTTGATTGGGCACGAAGTCAGCGTGGCAAAATAGAATATCAATCGCAGGAGGTTGACATAGTTGAGCAAACCAGCTCCATTCTAACCATTTTGAAAAATCGAATTGAGGCCAAGCAAATAAGTGTAGATACGGATATGGACGATGTAGGCATTATTTCAACAGATCCACAATTATTTCAGGCCATCATCCTTAACCTTATGAATAATGCTATTAAGTTTACACCGGAGCTAGGTTTTATTAGCTTAAGCATTAAAAATACAGGCACACACATAAAGCTTTGCATAAGTGATAGCGGCATTGGTATTCCGGAAAGTGAAATCGGGCGGCTATTTCAGATTGATAATAAATTTCAGCGCAGTGGAACCAACGGCGAACCCGGAACAGGACTAGGACTGATTCTTTGCCACGAGTATATTCAACTTATGGGTGGAACAATAAAGGTAGAAAGTAAAAGCGGAAATGGCTGTAAATTCTGCATCGAGCTACCGAATTAATAGGCTAAGAAAATTTGAAATAACAAATCGACGCTACTTTTTTAAAACCTTAAATATTTCTGAACCATTCTCAAATCGAACAAAATAAACTCCAGCTGGCTGCTCGCTCATATCAATTCTGTCTTTAAGTATTCCTGATTGAACTGTTGAACCAGAAATTGAGTTAACAGAATAAGCAACTCCAACAAGATCAGCACTATTAAAGTAAAGATTATCGGAGCAAGGGTTCGGATAAGGCAATGACTCATGCTTTGCCGGATACATGACATCGTTTGTTTGGTTTAAAAGCAGTGTTACCGTTTTTACACAATAATAATCACCTCCAAGGGAAGTCATCAGAATATTAACATCTACCTCATAGTTTGCTGGTATATTCCACGACCAATCAATGGCCGTCCCGAACTCAAACGGTGCATTAGCATTTGCCCAATAATAATAAAGGGCTCCGGTGTCTGCCACCGAAACATAGGGGTCATCTATTTGAATATGAAACGCCGGATAATTAATGTACCAGCTATTATAGTTGAAGTAATTGAAACTAAGATAAGAATAATTATTTGTGATATTTATTGACCAATTGATAAACTGAAACATATCACATTCATAAAAGAGATCAACCTGATAACTAAACGGCTCTGAAATGCTGTCAATAATATTTTGCCCTTTCAAAACTACATATCCCTCCATTGCTCCTGCCATAAAGTAGGTTTCAGTTTCAAATGCAACATCGAGCCAACAGCTATCACCCATATTTAAAATACTTCCGGCATTGGAACTTACCGATTGATTGATGACATCGTAATCGTTTATAACTGCATGTAGTGTTGGATTGACAATATCCTGACCTGAGCTATTTTTGCAGTAAATTCTAAACTTAACTAATTCATTGGGTTCAATGTAGCTGTTCATGTTACTTTCTTCGAGCAGTATTGGAGCACTAAACTCTATCGTAACTTGCGAATTGGCAGTAAAAGCAAAGGCACTGAGTAAAATTACCAGAAATGTTTTCATGTCTGTTTATAATTGGTTAAAGTGTTTTATTAAACAAACATCACCTGCCACTGAATGTTTAGCAAGTCGCATGAGGAACTACATGGGTACTTCTATTAAAAGAACAAAAGCATTGGAATTAGCAGTTAGTTCAATGCTATCTGTCTCAGTAATGCCTAGTCCATCGCGCTCAGAAAAATCACATTCGTTAATTGCAATACTTCCGTTAATTATAAAAACATACACCCCGTTCTTTTTATCTTTCAATGTATAGGTAAAGCTTTTTTTGCTGCTAAACTTTCCCAGCGAAAACCATGCATTCTGATTAATTTGAACTGCTCCCTCCTGCACTTCTGGAGTAGCCACTTCGATTAGCTCATCCGCTTTAAGCAAATCTTTGAAATTGACTTGTCCATATGTAGGTTTAATATTGTCTTCTTTAGGAAACAACCAGATCTGAAGTAAGTTAATAGGTTCATCATTAGATGCATTAAATTCTGAATGCTTTATACCAGTTCCGGCAGACATATGTTGAATCTCACCAGCGCGTATAATTGAGCCATTGCCCATGTTGTCTTTATGTTGTAGAGCTCCGGTTATTGGTATGGTAATAATCTCCATATTTTCATGTGGATGCATGCCGAAGCCCATTCCCGGCTTTACAACGTCATCATTTAGTACGCGTAAAGCTCCAAAATTAACACGCTCGGGATTATAGTAATTCGCAAAACTAAAACTATGTCTTGCCGACAGCCATCCATGTTCTTCTAAACCACGAGAAGCCGCTCTATGTATGATCATTTCCATGCAATGAAATTTGAATGATTTGTATAAAAAAACAAACCCTGCTTTGTGACCAAGGCAGGGTTTGTAAGCTGTTTGGCTCCCTATTACTTGGTCACCAACATATTTAACTTCACCTTAAAATCATCGTAAATAGTTTTATCTCCCAAATTCTCAAAGAAACTTCCTGAACCGTAACGTACATCAAAATCTGTACGATCGATGGTAATGTTGGCGTAAAAACGCTTTCCTTTATCAGCATCCTGAACTGCTGCATTAAATGCAACAGACTTTGTTTTACCTTTAATTGTTAAGTCGCCCATTACTTTACCACTGCCGTTCTTGAACGATTCTGATCCCGTAATAACTAATGTAGCAGTCGGATGATTCGCCACACCAAAAAAGTCATCAGACTTTAAATGCCCTTCAAGCTTTGTTTTATATTCACCTTCCATATCGGTGCATACGATTGAAGCCATATCAATTGTAAATGACCCAGACTTAATTTTATCACCGTTCATGGTTAACTCACCACTTTTAAGATTCACTGTACCCATGTGTTCTCCTGTAACTTTCTCACCTAACCAGGTCATACTTGTTTCAGCAACATTTGCTTTGTAAGTCTGCGCTAGCAAACCGTTAATCATTCCTATCGACAACAATAATGTTAACGTAATAACCACTTTTTTCATAACTATAATTTATTTGAATTAATTTCTGTGACAAAAATACCTTGTTCATGCTTAGGTGTAAATGGACTAAACAACACTTTCCTTGTACTTTTTACTAATAGCTGTTCTAAAACCCGTTAAAGTACTGTCTGTGTACTTTTTAAAAAATCGGCTAAAGTAGGCAGGATCGTTAAAGCCCAGATGAAAAGCTATTTCTTTAGAGCTCCAATCTGTTGAGTATAATAACTTCTTGGCTTCATCAATTACCCGATTTCTGATGAGTTCGCCTGCAGTGATGCCCGTATACTTTTTACTTATTTCATTTAAACAAGAAGGTCGCATATTTAAAGCCTGCGCATAATAGCTTACATCCTTTTTCTCAAAAAAATCAGACTCAATTAGTTTCTTAAATTCAATAACCAGTTTTTTGTCACTGGCAACAGCAGTTTGTTCGTCAGGATGCTGTTCTTCAAAAAGACGATTTGAATGAAGTAAAAGCAATCGTAATAAAGATGCAATCGCATCATCCTTATTGGCATAATCTAGTCGATACTCATCGAGTATCATTTGCACAATGCCTTCGAATTTCGTTTTATTTAATCCATCCAATTTAACAATACTATTAAATTCAGGATTATTGAAAAGACGTGTTTTTAAAACCGCACTACTATTTACTGTTTTTGAATCGAGGTAAACATTGTTAAACAAAATTGTAAAACCCGCCGTATCGGGGTTAAGTAACATTTTATGAGAAAGATTGGCAGGTACAAAAAATATGGATCCGGCTTCTATTGGATATTCCACATATTGAGTAGCGTGTATTGCTTCACCTTTGGTAATCCAATACAATGAGTAATAGTTGTGTACATGCGGAACCATGTTCTTCTGACGCACAACATCACACATTTGCTGAATTTCTTCGATTAAGAAATAAGGTTGATGAGGGTTGGTAACCTGAGCTTTATCCATATGGTTGTTTTAGTAAACAAACAACCAACATGAACATTTGGTTTAGAATTGAATAAAAAGGAGAATAGATATTCTCGAACGAAGGACTATACCGGGCTAAATTCCGCAGCTACAAATCCCAGTTCACTTAGGTTTCCGGTAAAAGAGATATGATTTCTGTAAGGGATAAGAAGACCAGCAATACCGCTTGTTTGTTTTTCAGTATTGGCCTCTACTCTTTGAATACCCGTATCAATGTCTTCAGCATCGGTAATGGTAAACATGTCGTTGTTTAAAACAAATGTTACATGATTATCATTTTCAATGTTGATGTAACAATTAAATTTTTCGTTGTAATAGCTTTTAGCTTTCATGAGTGTGGTTTTAATATAAATGGTATTACGAACTACTAACCAAAATGTTATACTCTCCTGTAGGTTATTTTTAACATTTTAATAGATTCGGGTTAAATTTTTATGCATTTTTCATACTATCCTTTACTGACGCGACATTATGCATAAAGGTTGCGAGCTATTACAAAATTCGCACCAATTTTATTTTTCAAGTAGGAGAATGAGTTTCTCAGATATAAAAAAAGCTCCCTTAAAAAAAGGAAGCTTTAGTGCCCAGAACAAGACTCGAACTTGCACGACCATAAGTGGTCACTAGGCCCTCAACCTAGCGCGTCTACCAATTCCGCCACCTGGGCTCGAGCGCTGCAAAAATAGTTCTTTTATTTAAAGGGAGGAAATTTCTTTTGTTTGTTTTCACACACAAGGAAGATATAAATCATCTCTAGACTTTAACAACAAACATGAAACGCCTTGACGGTTAAATATTAACTTGATTAAGCGACGCTTAGGAGTGAAATGTAATAAACCAAACTCATTCTCAATCATCAAAACCATACAAAAAATGGAGCCTTCCTTAAAAAACTGTAAGGCTTTTTTCTCCGGATTGCTAATTGGCACCTTCTCACGAGTTATTCCATAATTTATAAACAACTCCCGTAAAAACTTCTTGGCCAGAAATAAATTGCTATTTATTTGTTTCAACAAAAAAGCGTCCTTAGTCTTAGGAACCAACACATTCACTTTCGATCCCAGATACTTTCCGAATGCGCAACTCCAAAGAATCTTCTCTTTCGATCTTTTATGATTATTCATTGGCATTAAAAGCTCACTAAAATCAGGTATCTGCTTAAGCTCCCAATTCAGTATTAATATCGGACAGCGACTCTTTTGTAGCATGCCTTGGATTTTTGCATTTGATCGCGAAAATACGGACCATTTAGCCTCAAAGTAAAGCAGCTTCATATAAACAGACTCCTCGTTAATAAAAGAACTGTCCACAACTTCGGCATCTATCCCACAAGCTGCGTTTAGTTTGCTAGCTATCAAACTCATTTTTTCTGCGCCAACAGTCTTATGGTCAAGTGCAAAACACAGTGTTTTATTAAACTGCATTGCAAGTTTGTTTGCAGTTTTGATGATAACTGGATTTATTGTTGCGTTAGTAATATAGAGTACAATAAGTTCGGTTGCCTTCATGATCAAGTAAAAGCGGAAAATTACAGAAATAAATGTATCAAATACAACTAAAACAATTGAATGAATGTTTAATAATGATTATTGATTATCTAATTTTGTGAAAATTACCGAAATGGAAAAAACAATTCGAACAGTCTATACAGGAGATTTACGAACAACGGCCGAACATCTTCGATCAGGAAACAAGCTAATTACAGATGCACCTATTGATAACAAAGGCAAGGGAGAGGCATTTTCGCCAACAGACTTATTGGCCACATCGCTGGGAAGTTGTATGCTAACCATTATTGGTATTTCAGCACGGGAGCATGGATTTAGCATTGATGGCTGCATAACCGACATCACAAAAATAATGGCTTCTAATCCCAGAAGGGTTAAAGAGATAATTGTGGAATTTAATTTCCCCAACATTCGATACACAGCTAAACAAAAGAAAATAATAGAGAAAGCTGCTAGTACCTGCCCATCTTCCATGAGTCTTCACCCCGACCTTATTCAGACTATACTCTTCAATTATTATGATGAACAGTTATGAGTAAGCAAGCGTCCACCAAGAGATTTCAATGGAGCAACGTAGTACTTGTTTCTATGGCGCATCTGTTACATGATGTTTTTTCATCTTTTTTTGTGCCCTTACTTCCGCTCATTAACGAAAAAATGAATCTGAGTAATTTTGCCGTTGGAATTTTAAAGGTTATTCAACGCATACCATCGCTCTTTAGTCCATTCATTGGAATACTTGCGGATAAGTTCCCGCTGCGTTTATTCATTATTTTAACCCCCGGAATTACGTCCATAGCCATGAGTCTGCTTGGCATTGCGCCGAATGTTATTGTTCTAGGCATCATACTATTTGTTGCAGGAGTAAGTGCAGCATTGTTCCATGTTCCATCACCAGTATTGATCAAACGCTTATCGGGAGATAAACCGGGAAAAGGCATGAGTCTGTATATGCTTGGAGGAGAACTAGCTCGAGGCATCGGACCAATGCTTATTACCGCTACCGTACTTTATTATGGACTGGAAGGCACCTACCGCTTAATGCTAATTGGTATTGCAGCATCAATCATCTTATATTTTAGAATCGGCCGAATACCGATATCCGATGGAGTTAAAAAGGAAAACTTCTATAAAGGAATTCGTTCAACGTTTATCAGTCTGGCACCATTTTTCATTCTACTAACCGGATTTGTTTTTTTTAGAGCAATTTCGAAATCAGCGTTATCTACCTTTCTTACACTTTATCTGGATCAAAAAGGCGAGAGCATTTGGTTTGTTAACGGAGCCTTGTCTATTTTCCAATTTGCCGGAGCAATGGGTGTGCTTGTTTCAGGAATTGTATCCGATAAAATAGGCCGATCGAAAACCCTCACTATTGTTGCATTTGCCACCCCAGTGCTGATGATCATGTTCAATTTCATGGGACGTGCCTGGGTTTTACCATTACTGGTTCTGTTAGGATTTTTCATAATTGCCTCTACACCTGTATTACTTTCCATGGTTAACAGAATTAATACAGGCAGGCCAGCTTTTATTAATGGCGTGTTCATGACCATAAGCTTTGCCGTTGGTGCCGCGGGAGACATTATTACAGGTACGTTAGGAGATTGGATTGGCTTAGAAAGTACTTTTAAAGTAAGTGCATTTTTATCCATTGGGGCCATTCCCTTTGCTTTTGCCCTAAAAAAATGGGACAAACCCTAATGGTTATTTATTCACGAATAATCTGATTCAAAATTCCTTTTAAATTAACGGCCAAATGCTCAAGGACTACGGTATGTACCGTAAAGACAGGGTATCAGCAAAAGCTGCCCGTTGTTTCTCACAAACAAACAACCCCCTCTTAATCACGTTTTTATTTAACATTCTAAATAGACTTTTTTCCTGATTCAACTCAACTCGAACTATTTTTTTTCGTAAATTTGGTAAGCAGAAGAAAGGAGTGCTTACAAAAAGTTACAAACTATACTCAAAAAACGGATCATTTCCATTGGATATTTTATTGTCCTAACTCTTCTTGGTGTCTGAAAAAACTAAAATGAATTATTAAAATAATACTTACCTAATTAGGAGGATTTACAATGCAAAAGGTACTTTTCGCTTTAATCATTATTGTTTCCTATGGACTGCAAGCCTATTCACAAAATTACTATGGGACAGGCGCAGATGGAGCTTTAGTTGTTAGCATAAACGATACAGTTTATCTGGATGATAGCAGAACACATATTATCGGGAACAGCGTTTCCGGTGATGAATCGCTTTTAGTTAACGATGCCTCATTATTTAATCAGGGTGATGAGATAATGCTCATCATTATGTATGATAATGAATCCGACTCGGCGACTAACACGGCAGGAGCATATGAGTTTAAAACAATATTAACCATTGTTGATAACCACATTTTTGTCACAGATGGTCTGCAACACAACTACCCAACCAATGATGGTGTAGCTGCGCAAATAGTAAAGGTAGCGCACTATACCGATGTTACCGTTCATGGCTATATAACTTGCCACGACTGGGACGGATACAGTGGAGGTATTGTAGCTTTCAGGGCAAATGGGACTATTCTTATTTCAGCTGATGGAATGATCGATGCAACGGGTAGCGGTTATATGGGACGCAATAGGCAAAGCGATAATAATAATGGCTATCAAGGCAATGGACTGTTTGGCGTAGGTATTATCTCTACAAGCTATAACGGCAATGGTGGCGGTGGTGGAACACATGCCTATGCCGGTGGCGGTGGTGGCGGACACGCCTTCCAAGGATCACCGGGTGGAGGATCAGGAACAGTTGGAGAAGGTGGATACATGGTAGGAGAACCTGGTCTAAGCAAACTATACATGGGAGGATCAGGTGGAACAGGTGGCGATAACGACAGCAATGCCGCTCAAAATCCAAACTCCGGATCTGGTGGAGGTATTATCTACATTACCGGAAATATATTCAACAATTTAGGAATTGTTCGTTGTAATGGTACTAACGGAACTTATGGCGGTAGCACTTCTGATCCGGGTTCAGGAGGAGGCGCAGGAGGCTCAATCCTATTAGGAATTCATTCATTATTTAATGATTCAATAATTGAGGCTGCTGGCGGCCTAGGACATGCAAATTCTTATCCAGGTGGAAATGGTTCGGTAGGAAGAATTGCTTTTGAAACTCAAAGTTTAACTGACCTTGGCAGTGTAGTTCCATCGGCAAATACAGCAGTTATGTATGGTATTTTTCACAGCGAATTATTTTTTGCCAGCACAACAGCAGGCCCCTATACTGCCAATGCTTATGTAATAGATGAACAAGGCGACGCAATTACCAATGTCAGCATCTACTACCGTATTAACAATGGCAGTTACTCCTCTATTCCAATGACGCTAATGGGAACATATTACAGTGCCGACATACCAGGACAGGCAGCCAATAGCACCATCGATTATTACATTAGTGCAACAGATGGCACCGACAGCTACTTCTACCCAATGACTGCACCTGCAAACTATGTTTCTTTTGATGTAACCGGATTACAGGTTTCCAACCTGAGTTTAAGCGACAACATGGCTGGCTCGGTAGAAGTAGATTGGGAAGCACCAATTGATGTTAGCGGCTTGGTAGATTACAAAGTGTACAGAAGCGAAATCCCTGGTTTTATTGCTGGTCCTTCGAACTTATTAACCAGCACCAGCAGCACACTGTATAACGATAATACCGTGATGGATTTTCACACTTACTACTACCGAGTAGCAGCCAACTGGGGATTCAACATGTCAATCACAGACACTGTTTCAATTCTTGTTAATAATACTTCGTTAACAACAGTGCTGGGCTATGCCTTTCTTGAAGGACAATCCAATCACGCCAATATTATGGTCAAGTTCCATCCGATCTCACCTTCGGCAGTTTTAGACAGCACTTACACCAATGCACTTGGTTACTTTGAGACAACCGTGGTACCAGGTACATACGATGTAAGCTATGAGAAAATTAATTATCAAACCTATTATCGGGAAGAAAACTTCTCCATTATAGCCGATCATGATTTTGGTGAAAGCACTATCCTGCAACTTGGAACAACCGACATTAACGGCAATGCTTCAGGCATTTGGGATGGTATCTACACTATTACCGGAGACATCACAATCCCTAATGGAGATTCCTTAACAATTCTTGCGGGTAGTGAAATCCGATTCCTTGGCAATTACAATATTTTCGTCTATGGTTTTCTCGAGATATTGGGAGAAGCAGGTGATTCCGTGCTGTTCACATCGGCGCCACACAATCAAATATTTGGGCCAGGACAGTGGAAGGGTATTGATTTTTACGATGCAAGTGACGACCAAAGTACAATTAGTTACGCCATTATTCGATATGCAGAAGATGGCTTATATTTCGAAGAAGCCATGCCAACTGTTAATGATTGCAAGATACATACGTGCAGCGACCGTGGTATACAATTAAATGGCAATGCCGCTGGTATCAATTTATCAGATGTAGAAATATTCGACTGTTATGATGGCTTTTACAACTACGATGCATCGCCAACAATAGATGGCTTATATTCTCATCATAACTCACGATATGGTTTAATGTATGATTATTCATCGTACGGAACCATCACCAACTCAACGTTCACAAACAATTCCGACAGGGGTATGTACTTATACAATTATGCCAGCCCTCATGTTACCAACTGCAGCATTAGCAACAACAATAGCTGGGGAATTGATATTAGAAGATACTCTTCTCCACGTATTGAAGACTGCGAAATTTTAAATAATTCGGGCTATGGAATTTGCGTAGGATACGACGGATATGGCTGGCATTCAACAGAAATAGTTGACTGTTTAGTTGAAGGAAACACATCATGGGCTATCTATCTGCGCCACTATTGCACCGTGGCATCGGAATTAAGTGGCTCAACAATAAGAAATAATGGTGGTGGCGTATATGTGTACTATCAAATAGATGGTCAGATTTACAATAATTTAATTGTTGGCAATAACAATACAGGAATATACATGAATGCCAACAATTATAGCGACACCTACATTCACCATAATATAATTGCCTATAACAATGGAGATGGTATATACCGAAGTAATCATGCAGGAGATCCAACCATAGAATACAATACCATTGTTGGAAACTCCGATGATGGTTTTGAGAATAACCGTTCGGCAGCTACTATAAACTTTAATAGCAACATAGTAGTCAACAATAATGGATACGGTATCAGGAATAATCAATCAATTGCTATTTTCGAATACAATGATGTTTATTCCAATGCCATAGGCGAAATATCGAACACCTCTAACTTACCGGTTAACGCCTGGGACTTTGTCTCATTTAATGCGAACAGCGATTCTGCTGACATTTATCTTAATATCTCGGAGGATCCTCTTTTTGTATTCAACGACTCAATTGACTTTCATCTTACTTCAGCATCACCATGCATAAATACAGGTAACCCAGGAAATCTTGATCCCGATGGAACAACTGCCGATCTAGGTGCATTTTTCTTTGAAAGTGGCTACCCACACTCACTATATTTCAACAGCTACGCCGATCAATCGGTAAATATAAGTTGGGACTCTGTGAGCGTTGATACACTTGTTGCGTATAAAGTGTACTATAAATTAAACTCAGCATCAAGCTATAGCTACTTTGCAACAACAAGCAATCTAAACGCCGATGTAACCGGCCTAACCAATGATTCGCTCTACGACTTTACAGTAAGCGGAATATACCCGAATTTCGAATCAGGCTTTGCTCCAAAAGTATCGGGTGTGCCAGGCGTACCTGAAATCAGTTTTAACCCATATGCTTTCAACCTTACCCTAACTGGAGATACATTAATTGAAGATCTGGAAATAATAAATAATGGAAGCAAGGAACTCTCAGTTTTTATTCCGCAAGGAACCGCCAACAAAGCACTCCATTTTGATGGGTACTACGATTATCTTTATGCTTCCGATCCTGCACATCTTGAAGGGATGACAGCATTTACAATAGAATGCTGGATTTACCGAGAAGATGATGGACACATGGGATTTTTTGGCAAACACTATAAACAGTTTCAGGTCTACATTAATTCGAACAATTATCTTGGCATGTACAAAGGGTATACTATTGACAACTACGAAGGATATACTTCGGGTTATTATGTGCCAATGCAAGAGTGGCATCATATTGCTATAACCTGGGAAGGATCAGTTATTAAATTCTATGTAGATGGTCAGTTCAATAGTCAGGTAGATCAAGTGCCAGATTTTCCAATCCCAAACCTCACCTATAATTTTGAGCTAGGGTGCCGGGCGCACGATCATAATTATTTCTTTACTGGATTTCTGTCTGAGGCACGCATCTGGAATTATGCCCGATCAGCGCTAGACATAGCAACCAACATGAATGTTGGGCTTACAGGCTCGGAAACCGGTCTGCTTGGTTATTGGCCACTAAAGGATAACTACAATGATTATTCAAGTTATGGCCTGAACCTTACCGGAACAGGAAACATCTATTTTGCAGATGCAGGCATTGCCTCCGTAAACGATGAAATTCCATACTACCTGCCAAACGGACAATATTATTCTGTACCTGCCGCAGGAAGTATAAATGTACCTTTTGGGTTCCTAAACACTGGGCAAACAGGAACCTACATTTACACCCAGCAATTATTTACAAACATACCGGCGCAGCTTGCTTCTGACTATGAGATTGCACTCACCTTCGGACAAACAATACCATCAACACCAGTACATTTCACACCAGTAGACAGCACCGGATTACCTTATAATATTATTGTAACCAATGCTGAAATAGACGGAATAACCTTAGCGGTTGGCGACGAAATAGGTGTATACGATGGCTCCTTTTGTGTTGGTGCCGGAATTTTTGATGGTAACTTTAATTTTGCATTAACAGTGTGGGAAGCTGATCCGGGACAAGGATTTGATGGGTATACATCAGGCAACGAAATGTCTTTCGTCATCTATGATGCCTCGGCAGATTTAGAGGCCACTGTTGAAGCCAATTACGAAGTTGGCGACGGAACATTTGGCTTCGGAATTTTTACAGCCTGCGAACTTATAAGCACGGTTTACAAAATTCAACAAGTAGCCATTACTCCAAATATATTTAACCTGGTCTCCTTTAACAAGCTTCCTCGATACAGCAATTCAGAAACTGTTTTTGGTGGAGTAGAAGATCTTCAGATTGTATATAATGATAATGGGTACGCATGGATTCCTCCTTACAATATTAACAGTTTGGGCGATATCAATTTTAAGGATGGATATCATTTATTTTCGACTAGTATTGATACCATTTTTTACGAAGGAACCTTAATTAATGCCATGAGCTGGCCAATACATGTTGAGGCAGGCAAGTGGAACTCAATTGCTTATCTGGGAGAAAACGAACACACGGTTGGTACAGCAATAGAAAGTACTATTGTTGATTCAATTGACATCATGCAAAACTCTGCCGGAGGAGCCTGGATTCCTTCACTGAGTATCAATACACTTGGATATTTAACTCCCGGAACAGGTTATCAAATTGCCCTTAGTTCTCCTAATGACATTGACATTACTTACCAGGTAGACAATACACAACCCGCAAAAACAGAGCTTCCTCAAATTATTGAGCCAACATTATTCGACTTCACTCCTACCGGACTTCCTTATCAAATTGTAATTGAACTTCCCAATGCCGCAGAATTTGGTCTGTTGCCAATGGATGAACTGGCAGTGTACAATGGAGACTTATGTGTAGGCGCAGCAGTGTACACAGGACAATCGCGCATGCTACTAACTGCATGGTCGGCGGCAAGTAAACAAGCAATGAAAGGCTTTACCGAAGGTGAAATCATGACATTCAAAGCACAAACGGCAAGGCATGGGCTCATTCAATTAAAAAGCGAGGCATTGAATGCGAACAATAATGTTACGTTTAAAGGAGCTAATTATGCACATATTGCATTAACTCATGAAGTTGGTTCCAGTACGATTAGCTGTTATCCAAATCCGTTTAAGTCGGCTACCAAAATACATTTGAGCATTATCGAAACAGAACAGGTTCATATGAGCATTATGGATCTGAGCGGTAAAGTAATCAATGTAATACTCAATGATAAACTTGACAAGGGAACGTACTCTTTTGAGTGGACAGGAGCGAATCTACCAAAGGGAGTTTACATTCTGGAGATAAGAACAGGCGATCAAATCTCAACACAAAAGTTAATCAAAATATAAATAAAGTCGGGTGCATAACCGAACCAAAACTGAACTCGCATGAAGCTTATTTTTGCAAGCATAATATTTACTGTCCTGGGATTGCTAACGAATGCGCAAGCCGCCTTTGTTCCAGTTCCATCAACAGGTTTGCCATACACCATCATAATTGCCGATGTATATCTAAATAATGGCTTATGCCCAGTTAATACACAAATTGGTGCATTTAGCGATACAACATGTGTTGGCGCAGAAATCTACCAAGGAGTTCAGAATTTTCAGCTCATTACCTGGGAAGGAGATCCATCGCAAAACCTCAATGGCTTTAGTAATGGAGATTCAATTATATTCAAAGCACGTGTTCCTCTATTAGGAGATTATTACCCACTGGAGGCCACGGCTGTTCTTTCCCAAGGTAATGGAACGTTCGGTTACGGAACATACACCGTTGCACAACTTTATTTAGTCGACCCTGTGCTTAAGCTTCAGGTAAACTTCGTTCACAAACCACTTTGCTATCCAAATCCATTTACTGAAAAGATTCAAATTGAAACTGGTATGGCGAGAAGTTCGGTTGCCATTAGATCAGTGAGCGGACAAGTAGTAAGCACCTTACAATGCGACCATTATGGCAACACAAGCTGGAATGGTTTAATGAGCAATGGCTGTTATGCCACGTCTGGCTTGTATATTATTGAGATACAGAACACACATAACAGTACAACGCGCCTAATTCAATTTGCAGGTAAAAAATAAACAATTCGTCCATTAAAATATATACACCATGAAAAAGGGAAAATATTCCAATGAACAGCGGTTGAAAAGAAAGAATTCAATCCTTTGGATGGGTATAATACTTATATTCATGTTAAACACCTTGCCAGCGCAAGGTCAAAACTATGCCGTAAGCTGCGACGGTAATGGAGACTATATTAACACTCCGTTAAACCGATCAGATTTGGGCTCATTTTCTATTTGTGTCTGGTATCGCTTCGATGGTAATGTAAGCAATACTTATCGACCAATTATCGGCAGTAGCACAGGCGATCTATTTATCGGTAAACATTACAGCAGTTCAAATATTGGCATACAGGATGGTAATTACAATTCGAGCGTGGCCACCGGAACCAATGCCTGGGATGGCAATTGGCACCATCTTACCTATACCCATGATGGTTCACAAGGTAAGGTGTATCTTGATGGTGTATACGTTGGTGGCGGATCTTTCTCCGGAGGTAGCGGAACAATCACCTTTGGTCGTGAAAGCTCAAGTTACCACTGGCATGGCTTGCTAGATGAGATTAGGATTTTTGATTTCATAATGGACGAATCGGAAATTGAAAGTCAGATGTACTCAGAGCTTACAGGCAATGAACTAGGACTATTAGGATCATGGAATATGAATGTATCAACCGGCATGATTGTTCCTGACTTATCAGCAAACAACTATAATGGGACACTCATGGGCGATGCGGTTTTTATTACATCAGATTCACCGGTTTTACCAAACAACTCAACACTCTTACCTTTTGCGCCAATAAGCCCAACAGGTCTACCGTATTCCATAATAATTTCCGATATAAGCATTGATGGCGGCAGTCTTCCTGCGGGAGCAAGCATTGCTGTATTCGATGGAAACCTATGCGTTGGCGGATCATTTCATGATTTGAATGGCAACACCCAAATAGTAGCATGGGAAGGTGATGCATCGCAAGGATTAACCGGATTTACTTCTGGTAATAGTATAACAATTAAAGTTCGTACTAATTGGTTTTCTGAGATGCAAATATTTACTGCCACACCTACTTTTACTATTGGTAATGGAACATTTGGCTATGGAACATTTACCGTTGCATCTCTTGAAATAACCACAGGACTTACACCCGATGTAGCAATTTCAACTGCTTCGATTAACTATAATGCCGTACCTATAAATACAAGTATAACCGACACGGTAATTGTTACGAACAACGGAACTGCAACACTAACGATTCCTGGCATTAGTTCGTCCTCATCCAACTTCACATATGCTATGGCAAGCAACCAATTAAGCAGCGGCACTTCCGATACGCTCTTTATTACCTTCACACCTACCAGCGTAAGCACTTATTCCGAAACCTTATCAATAACAACTGATCATCCGGTTCTTAACTTGCTTACCATTAATTTATACGGTTCAGGTTTACCTGTTCCAACACCATCTATCACCGTAAATCCTTCATTTTTAAATTATGGTGGATTGGCCATTGGCGACACCTCAACGCTTAGCTTCTATATTTATAATGGGGGGAATGGCGATCTACTAATTTCGAATATTAGCTCTAATAATCCGGCCTACGCATACAATGGGATAACAAGTTTCACTCTTACCCAAAACACAAACATGGAACTTAGTGTTGACTTTATTCCAACAACAACTGGCTTTGAGGCAGGTGTGCTTACCATTACCTCAAACGATGGAAACATAGGCATTCCACTAAGTGGCCTTGCCAGCGATGGACACTTCTTGCCTGTATCAGCAAGCGGTGCGCCTTACCATATTATTGCAGAGAATATTCAAATCGATGAGTTTAATTTGAGTCTAGGTGATGAAGTTGCGGTATTCGATGACACAAGCTGTGTTGGTGTAGGTTACTCCATTGCCAATGGAGGCGCCGTTAATTTTGATGGTAATGGAGATCATCTGGGCGCCACAATGAATGTATCAGAAACAAACTACACCGTTGAAATGTGGTTCAAATCATCGGCAAGCGGTGGTGGCATATTCTCCGTTGTGGGTGGTGGTCACGACCGACATATATACTTATCAAACGGGAACATTTGTACCCGAGTTTGGAGCAATGAAACAATTTGTACATCTGGCGAAAACTATGCTGATGGAAATTGGCATCATGTTGCTCATGTTTTTGGCGGCAGCCAAGGGGGACAACGCATTTATGTTGATGGAATTCTAAAAGCACAAGGCAATAAATCGTACTCAGATTTCACCTATCAAACGGGTATTAACATTGGTTACTCTGCCGATTACGGTTACTTTAACGGCTCGCTGGATGAGGTAAGAATTTGGAATGTAGCAAAGTCTCAACTTGAGATTATTGAAAGCATGAACAAAACCATAAACTCTGTATCCGGGTTGCAAGCCTATTTCAGATTTGATGGCAACATGCTTATTGATTATTCAGGTAATAACAACACATTAACCTTCTATGGGAACAGCCATCTAGCTTCTGGAGGTGCACTATTAAACGACGCCTTTCATATCATAGCTTGGGAGCAAGACTTAGCACATGGTTATCCAGGATTTGCGCCAGGTAATCCGATGAGTTTCAAATTATGGAGTACTATTTTTAATACAAATGTAGAACTTGATGCCACAGCAACTTATACCCAAGGAACTGGCAATTTTGGATTTGCACCCTTTACGGTAGTTGAATTAAGCGCCGTCTCTGGTCTCGATCCAATAATAGAATACAGCACCACCAACCTATTTGTTGGTCAAGTAGAAATTAATCAAACCATTACCGACTCACTGTATATATACAACTGGGGAAATGCTCCGGTAAATATCGACCTCTCCGAAACATCCGCTCAGTTTGCAATTTCCTATACTGGCAATTCAATTGCGGCTGGCGACTCGCTGAAAGTTGAGATTAGCTTTTTGCCAAATACAGCAGGAAATCATGCAGCAATCATTTCAGCAGTAACGAACGACCCGGACGCCTTACACACAGAAATACAATTGCAGGGATTTGGTCTACCTATCGGGATAACTGACATTAACGTGACTCCAGGCTCATTGGCTTTTAACAGTGTAATAGTTGGCACTTCCGAGTCGCTTACCTTTAATGTAATAAACTACGGAACCGCACCACTGGTTGTAAGCGACATTGTAAGCGACAATGCTGAATTCACGGTCGACCCCGACAACTTCACGCTAACGAATACAAACGACAATCAACTAGTAACAGTTTCTTATACACCTGTTCAGAAAGGATTGTCTCTTGCTAATTTAACCATTCAATCAAATACAAACGATCTAACAGTTGAAACCTCCGGAGTTGGATTCGACGGCCACTTTGGCTCTGTAAATGCCACGGGTTTGCCATACACGATAATTATCGAAGATCATAACTTAACTTCAAACCTTGAGATTGGTGATGAAATTGGTGTTTTTGATAATGGCGTTTGTGTTGGCAACACAGCCATCATGCCAAATGGGAACTCGCTTTATCTTGATGGTAGCTCGGATTATTTAGTGGTTGCAGATGATCCAAGTATCGACATAGGCAATAATGCGACCGTTGAAACCTGGGTCCGATTTAACGCGCTTCCTTCTCTCTCAACATTCTTAAGCAAAGATGAAGGTAGTGGCAATACTAATAAATGGATATTTGGTTACTCGAATGGATATAATGGAATTACGGCCTTAACCCTACATATAAATGGTGTTAATGGTTCCACCTGGATAAATTCCAATACCTGGACACCTCAAACAGACCAATGGTATCATGTAGCCTTGGTAAGAAACAACAATACCTATTCCTTCTATATTGATGGTCAGTTTCATGGTCAATCATCAACAAATATTAGTATTCCAAACATTAATGCTAGTTTATGGATTGGTGGTGCTGAGAATGCCTTTTATCTGAACGGAAATATGGATGAAACAAGAATCTGGAACACTACTCGCAGTGAGAGCCAAATTCAGACAAGCATGAACAGCCACCTATATGGAAGCGAGTTTGGTTTACAAGCCTATTGGGCCTTTAACGGAAATACTTCCGACAAGAGCGCTAATAACAACCATGCAGTAATTCACGGTAATGCTCACAGTGGAGGCGAACAGGTGGCAGCACTTCAAAACAAACAAATACAGATTACTGTATGGGAGCAAGACCCATCGCAAGGATTGAGTGGTTTTACAGCAGGAAATAGCATTGAATTTAAAGCATGGCTAAACATTAATAATTTTGGCTCAGAATTAAACGGAACCGCAAGCTATACAGTTGGCGACGGAACATTCGGTTATGGTATATTCTCTGTGTGCGACGTACTTTTTGACTTACCACAAATAGCGGTTGATCCAAGCTCCATTTTTATGGCATTAAATGAGCCGGATTCAACTGAAGCGATACTTATTATATCGAATAATGGAACTGAAAATCTAATCTATAAACCTAGTCCTTTTCAGAATGGCTTGTCTAACTCATTACATGTTGATGGCAGTGGAGATTATGTAAACACTGGAACCTGGAACGCTGGTTCGCAATGGACGATTCAGGCTTGGGTTAAACCTAGCGACCTGCTTAGCGGCAGACGCACTATTATGGGCGGTTTTGCCTCCTGTCTTGATTGGGGAATTTCATTAATTGATGGTTATTATGCAGTTGCCATAAAACCAAGCGGTGTATGTTCAGGATCATATCAGCATTCGGAATTAGCAGTGCTTGATGAGTGGGCTCATATAACGGGAACCAATGATGGCACCACAGCAAAATTATACATAAACGGAATTCTATCGGCAAGCGGACCGGTGGAAACAAACTACAACGGAACTAACACCAGCATACGTATTGGCTCCGAAGCCTGTTGCAGTGGAAACAATTTCCCTGGATTAATAGATGAAGTTGAGGTTTGGAACTACGCCATGTCGGAAAGTGAAATAGAGCAAAGCATGTATGCTTCTTCAATTGGGAACGAAACGGGTCTGCTTGGATATTGGAACTTTGATGATGGCACCTTAAATGACCTTAGCGGAAACGGACACAATGGATCATTTGCAGGGAACGCTTTTGTTGCAGCACCCGGTGCTCCATTACTTGATGGCTGGCTAAGTTATCAGATACTAAATGATACCATCTCACCCGGATCTTCTGATACACTTATACTGGATATTAACTCCAGCGGATTGATTGATGGTTTATACACAAGCAACATTAATATTGCATGTAATGATGCTACCAATCCTGAGCTAATTGTTCCTGTGTCGCTTAATGTAACTGGGAATGCCCAGATTGCCGCAAGTACAGACTCGCTAAACTTTGGAGAAATAATCGTTGGTTACAATTCAGTACTTGATTTTGAGATCCAAAACATAGGTACCGATTCATTATTTATCAGCTCCATAACTACAATTGACGGGGCTAATTCAAACATGTCGCTGCTTACAATGCTCACTTTTCCATATGCAATACCTCCCTTACAAAGCGAAACCATATCTGTACAATTTCAACCGACAACTGATGGCTTCAGAACAGACAGCTTGTTAATTGCATCTGATGGCTCAAATGAAGACTCGCTCTATGTTACATTAACTGGAAACGGCCTAACACCTGCAGATATTGAACTTGCAAGCCTTAACTGGAGCGCAACTAAGAATTCAGGTGAAATACTCGTCGATACTTTTTACATCTCAAATTTTGGACAGGCAAATTTAGTTTACAATATCGCCAATTCAATTCCATGGCTTTCTTTAAATCCGGCCGCAGGAGTTGTTGGTGTTGGAGATAGCATAGCCATAAGCATGAATGTTTCAACCTTTGGTGTTTATGCTAATACCTACTCCGGAAGCTTTCAAATTAATTCAAATGATCTAATCGACCCAGCACTCTTATTTAATATGAACCTTACAGTGCTCGGTCAGCCTGAGATTTATGGAGAAGGCTCTATTGACTTTGGGATTGTAAATGTTGGCGAAACCGGAAACTATAGCTGGTTGCTGCAGAATATAGGCAGCGACACCTTGCATGTTAGCTCCATCGAGTTGCTCGATCCTGCTTTCCAAATACTATCGGCTACAACACCAAACGTGCCTCCAGGAGCATCAACACCCATTCAGTTACAATTTACACCTCAACTGTCTTTCAACTATTCCGGAATAATGACCATTACCTCCGATGCTGTTGCAGATCCAATTTTCTCAGTGGCTGTGCTTGGTATAGGTTTATTACCACCAGCAATTGCACTGAGCACCGATACTATTGTTATAAATGAAACGATTCCTGCTAATATGCAGTTGCATCAGGAAATTATATCAAATAATGGAGGAGAAGATTTAATTTATTCACTTAGTCTGGATAATCCAGCTGGATCAGCTTTAAATTTAGATGGCAACGGCGATTATTTAAACATAGTGAATGATGTTAGTTTAAACCCGGACACGGCATTAACCATTGAAGCCTGGATTAAGCCTGCGGACAATAATCAGGAATTTATTGTTGCCAAAGAATATTCCGGCGTTGGCACATACCGACTCTTTATTAATGCAAGTGGGAAGCTGCAGTTTCAATTGAATAATTCCAAATCGGTTATCTCGTTAAATACTATTCCATTAAATGTTTGGACACACGTGGCGGCATCAACCAATGGTAAGGAAATGCAAGTTTATATAAACGGTGTTCTTGATAAAGAAACTGCCTTTGCTCCTTTCACGATCAATGCAAATACATTCAACCTACGGGTTGGCCGATCATATTTTAACGAATACTTTAATGGTCAAATAGACGAGCTGCGCATTTGGGGCATTCACAAAAATGATTCGGAAATTGCTGCCTACATGCATCAAACCCTCGATTACTCAGTTGAAGGATTGGTATTGTACTATAAATTTAATGGCAGTGGAAACATAGCCAGCGACCATAGCTCAGCAGGAAATAACGGAACTCTCTATGGCAATGCCACAAGACTGAGCAGCACTGTTGTTTTGGACGATTACCTGACCGTTTCTCCAGCAACTGGCACAATTCCATCCATGAGTACTGGTCTGTTAGATTTCCAGTTCGACGCAGCTTATTTGTCTTCTGCTCAATATCCACGATTACTGACGATCAACTCCAACGATCCGTATAATCCGACAAAGGAGATTCATGTTTTGTATGCTATTGAAAGCCCTGCGAATCTATTAGCATCAGCTATGAGCCTTGCATTCGCAAACACTTATATTGGTCAATCGGATACATTAGATCTTATCCTCGAAAACACAGGTGGAACAATCATCAATATCACTTCCACAATTTTCAGTCATGGTGATTTCTCCTTCGAGTTTGAGTATCCTTGGATTTATCCATATTCTGAAAAACGAATAAAGGTAATCTACACACCAACTTTGGCTGGTGCCTTAAACGAAACAGTCACAATTTCGAATGATTCGCCAAATCATCCTAACCTTGTTGTTACACTAAACGCAAGTGGACTGGAGCCTCCGGTAATCTCCATTAATGAGAATGCTTTCTCCGAAAACTTGAATTATGGTAACGCCATAGGCAACGATTTAATTATTTACAACGATGGCGACGGTCCTCTTAACTGGGATTTACAAGGGGCAATACCATCATGGCTTACGCTTTCTACAAGCACGGGTGTTGTTTCGGCACACGATTCTGTAATGGTGACATTAAACTATAATGGAACCAATGATGGCGGTTCATATCAAACTAGCTTGCTCCTAAATTCTAATGACTTTAATACACCTCAAATTGTTATTCCAGTATCGCTTTGGATTGAAGGTGCTACACTAGTGCTTCCTGTAACTGCTCTTGCAAACTGGGTAACCTACCAGGAAACTAAAACAGATACCTTTTACATTGAAAACACAGGTATAGGACCTTTAAGCTACATACTTTCTGAAAGCGAAAATTGGTTAAGCCTTAATCAAACAAGTGGCTCTGTAGCCATTGGTGGCATCGACACAATTCTGGTAACTTATGATGGGAATTTCCCGCATGGAAACTATCAATCGAGCATAGCAATTTCATGCAACGATCCACTACGGGCTTCTGCTTCGATAAGTGTAAGTTTGGATATTTTGCACGCCACACTGGTTGCAATTCCTACATCGTTAAGCTTTGGTTATTCAGTTGTTAATATCGGAGAAACCAAGAACCTTACTGTACTAAATAATGGGAATGTAGATTTAACAATTGACAGCATCTATTCGGTTGACCCATTTATGCCGCAAGCTACAACAGGTGTATTCCTGCAAGCTGGTCAGCAGATTTCTGTTCCTGTATTCTTCCTGCCAAATGCTACTCTCATTTTCAATGAGACCATTTATATCGCCACAAGCATTGGTCTGTTTAGCGTTCCGGTTCATGGTATTGGTGAAAACCCGTTGGCTTCCTGGAGTTATTCCTGGGATATGTGGGATTTTGGACTTGTTGATAATGCAACAGGTGCATCCAAAACATTATACATCCACAACACAGGAAATATCCCGTGGACCATGGATGATTTCGATATGTCGGAAGAACACTTTGATGTGAGTGATTCAATATTCACGTTAAACCCCGGTGAGACGAAAACAGTTCAGGTTACATTTAACCCAGATGCCATTGCCATCTATGAGGCTACGGTTTTATGGACATCGAACTCGATTGGCACAAAAGAACTACTGCTTGATGGACGAGGATTCTTCCTTTCTCAGGCGCCAATGCTTACCTATGTTGACGACTCCTATTATAATGGAACCGAAGGCGTATATCCGCTAATTGGGTCAACAAGTACCTACTTTGCCTATACCGTAATTTATACTGATGCCGACAACAATCCTCCGATGATGGGATATCCTATTGTTGGGATTGATAAAAATGGTGATACAGATTTTCTCGATTCAGGTGAAGATGAATTTGAAATGGCAGAAGTTGATAATACCGACCTTGATTACACTGATGGAAAAGAGTACGTATTCACAACTACCCTCCCACTCAACTTCGATCTGGGCTATTCCTTCTTTGCATTCGACAGTCTGGGTAACCCGCCAATTGGCGAGGGGACACAATACCAGGGCGACCCGTTTGTAAGTAACGACTTCCTTGACTTATCCATTTATGCCAACGACATTAACTTCAGCGATCTTACTCCGGATGTTGGTCAGGTAATTACCATAACTGCGACCATTCATAATAATTCTGATTATCCTGCTGAGAACATCAGCGTTAAGTTCTACGAAGAAGACTCATTCATGGTGGAAACCTTCATTCCATATCTGGCTGGTCAGTCGCAAACAAATGTTACCATAACGCATGTATTTACCATTGATGAGTACTATCCAATGAAGGTTGTAATTGATGAGGACAATTTCATTCTTGAGGACAATGAACTGAACAACTTTGCCATCAGGCCAGTATTGGTGGGAGAATTCTCAATTCCGGGAATGATTGTAGCCACAGCAAACGTAGCTCCATCATTGGTGCAACCGTACCAAACAGTACATTGGTATGGTCATGCTGATTATGTTGGCAGCTACGACCCAAATACAAATGTTTCGGGAGCACAGGTAACCATGACTATTGTTGAAACCGGTCATACTTATACTACCTATACCAATTCAAATGGCGACTTTAGTATATACTTTCAGGCACCGGCAACTGTTGGCACCTATCATATAACCGGGGAGGTAACTGATTTCACCCTGTTGGCTACAACTAACATGGTAGCCTTTACCGTATATGTTCCGCAAGTTGTTGATCCTATTATTGGCCCCGACCTCGCGATCACTTATTGGTGGGGAACAGACATCCATTGGACCAGTGAGTGCCGACGAATTGGCGATCCGATTGATGTGACGGCAATTGTTACAAACATAGGTAATGCCACAGCCTACAATGCGCTGGTTCATGTATTCCAGGATGCCAACCTCATAATGAATCCAATTTATGATTCCATCCCGGCAGGTACTAATAAGATAATTAATTTCACGGTAACCTATAACACCGTTGGATATCATTCGGTAAGTGTTGATATTGATCCGTACAACACCATTGCTGAGTTATCTGAATGGAATAATTATGGATCGCGAACCAGATGGATATATCCGCTGGAACCAGACTTGAAGCCAACCAATGCATGGGCGAGCGATAACTCACCTCTGCAAGGACAAGCAATTAATCTT
>JBFHES010000015.1:0-33910 GCA_041584015.1 Bacteroidales bacterium | reverse complement strand
AGTTCCAAATCAGGAAGTCATCTTATCTGAGTTTAAATCAATATTAAAGCCTGATGGAAAAATATTGGTAGTTGAACCTTGGTTTCATGTAAACAAAAAAGCATTTAGCAGCATGTTAATCAAAGCCCATAAACTTGGATTTGCATCAGAGAATGCTGCATCAATATTCTTCTCGCGCTCGGTCATTCTTACCAAACTATAATAGTAAATCAAGAGGATTTAAAACATATTAGATTTCAATATATTTGTATCACTAGTTAATATTTGTATTGTGAAAAATCAGCTCACCTTCGCTTTCCTACTTTTGTCACTATTAAGCATAGCACAGTCTAACTCGTACAATAAAATTGGTTATCACTTCGACATTAACCAGAACCCAATTAATGAATACGCCGATATTGATTACACCCCCATTAATCAACTGAACCTAATTTATTCAATAGGCTCAGACTTTACTCCGGGACGATACTACACTAAAACCAACGAATGCTACAGTGGCTACTTATTGCATGAATACAACAAAAACACATTACTATTCAAGCGTAATAAGTATGATACAACCATATGCATTCAGGCCAAAGATTGTAATGGATTCATGCTGGGACCCGACTCATTTGCGGTAATCAGAAACTTTGAATATTTAAGCGAGATTAGAACTAAAACGGTAACAGAACAAACATTCGCTGAAGTAATAGACCAAGTAGATGATCTTATTTTTTATCGTTACATGGACTATGTTGCGTTAGGCCATACAGCAACCTACCTCTATAGGAAGGAAGGAACAGCGAGTTATTTTAGCTTTATTGAAAATGGTGCCGGATTTAAAAAACAAATCAACCGACTTATCGGTGATTTTAAATCATTAAGTGATGATATTGAATTTGAGATATACGGCAGACAAAACCTCCCATTAATTGTTAAGCTTTACAAGTACTATTGTAAATATAAGAAACAAGAGCGAATCTATTTTACATCATCCTGGTACGAAACAGAGCCCAATAAGGATTACATGTATTATGCAGAGATAAAATCAGTGCAGTTGTCGGCATTTCATCTTAAATTCTACTATTCAGATGGGACCCCCTATTACGAGGGACAATTTAAATCACTCTACCCTACTGCTGGTGATAGAACATTTACGTGGTATTATCCGAACGGAACAAAGCGAAAGGAAGTTAAATATGGAGGCAGTAAACCATGGGAAACTACCTGTTATCATACAAATGGAGCAAAAAGGTATACTTGCGATATAACCGATGAAACTCCTTATTATTATGAAGTATTCGATAATCTAGGCAATGAGATTCTAAATAGAAAAGGAAGCGGTATCGAAAAGATAAAGGATGATCGCAACAATCGACTGTTGACCTATGAATATGTAAAACATGAATTAAATGCTGTTTACTCAATGGCGTCGGATGGAAGCAAAACCTATTTATTAAGGGCAGGTAATTTACCCAAACTTAGAATTTCGAACTTTCAGGAACTGCTAAATAATAATTTCAAATTCCCCGACGAAATAATAACCGACAATACATCAGGGTATGTGCTCATAAAGCTTGATATTGAATCTAGCGGTTATATAAAATCCGTGAAATTGCTAAAAGGTATTCATCCTAAACTAGATGAGAAGCTGCTTGCATTTGTTTCTGAAAACAGAAATAAGCTGATACCGAGAAGCAACACATTTGCAAACAACAATCCAGCAATGCAGCTCATTATGCCCATAGAAATTAATTCCGACGGAATCTATCAATATCGGAAAGTAATACGAAACTTATCGGTAAACGCATATCTTAAAAGTATGCATAAGGTAGATCCATTTTTCAGAATGCCACCCTTGAGATTCTAATAAACTTGAGCTACGGCGCTTAACAGTATTGTACAGTATATCGTAAAAATTATTGATAACTAGGTCTGATTTACGACCTAAAAGTGGGATTCCACTTATCTGCGAGTTGCTGAGCAGCACTACTTCTAAGGGAAATCAAACCATTGCATTTCTCTTCATTTTCATTAGATTTGTGATGCTATATATTACTAACACCATAAGATTAACATCTAGACCTGTATGAACAAGGTGACATTGGCTAGTCGACAAACCGCTCGAAAACTATTAGACTCATTATTAATTGCAATTCTCTTTGTTCTTTGTTTCGGCAGTAATGGTTTATCAGCCCAGTCCAACGAGAATATCTATGCAGAACGCGCATTTATGATTATAAAAAATGCACAAAAATACCATTACAAAGCACGTCCAATAGATAGCACCTTCTCCGAGTTAGTATTTAATGAAGTAACGGAGTTGCTCGATCCACAGAAATTATATTTCACAAGTACGGCTATTGATCAACTTTCGCAAGAAAAACGAACGATTTCAAATCAGATAATTAATAAAGAACATAGCTTCCTAAGCGCCCTAACCAAGAGTTACGAGCAGCGCTTACTGCAAACCAAACATTTGCTTACAAACCTAGAGAATAAACAATTTGTTTTTTCAGAGACCGCTATCATGTGCTCAGGAACAGATAATGAATATGTAGATGATGTACAACTAATTGATAGATGGAACTCGCTGATTCAGGCTAAACTGCTTTTTGCCTATTACTCCAAGTCTGACTCCGCCAGAAATTGTTATAGCTCGAAGGAAGACGCCTTCAATCAATTGAAGTTGGTAGTTATTGCACGCGAGAAATGTAAGATTCAGGCTAAGCTCGAAAGTCATGAAGGTATCGCTCAGTTTACAGGCAACTTGTATCTTAAATCAATTGCATCATCTTTTGATCCGCATACCAATTATTTCACTCCGGCAGAACTTAACAATTTTGAAGATGCCTTAGCAAAAGAGCGTCTATCCTTTGGTTTCGATTTGATTCGAAACGACAATGGAGAGATTGAAGTTTCGCATATTATTCCTGGAAGTCCGGCATGGATCTCTAATCAACTGAACGAAGGAGATGTGCTATTGACGATAAATACCGGAGATGAAACCATTGACAATATTGATTGCACCACGCTTGCCGAGGTGTTAAATACAATACATCAAGAGTCGGTTAAAAGTGCAACATTTAGATTCAAAAAGAAGAATGGTATGGAGCTTTCTGTTTTCTTAAGCAAGAAGGAAATAGAAACTGATAAAAATGTTATCCAAAGCTTCATTCTTGAAGGCGATTGCATAGTTGGCTACATCTACCTTCCTTCCTTTTACACCGACGACGACCAAAGGTCATATTTACCAAATGCGTGTGCCAATGACTTTGCAAAAGAGTTGATCAGGCTGAAATATGAAGGTATTGAAGGTTTAATACTTGATCTTAGAAACAACGGCGGTGGGTCCATGTTGGAAGCAATTAGAATGGCTGGAATTTTCATAGACTATGGTGCCCTGGGCATCATACATACTAAAGATATGGAGCCGGAAACCATTAAAGACATTGCAAAAGGGACGATCTTTAGAAAGCCATTGCTGATCATGGTAAACAACTTTAGTGCATCTGCCTCAGAACTATTTACTGGAGCTATGCAGGATTATAACCGTGCTGTGGTTGTAGGCTCAAAAACGTTTGGGAAATCGAGTTCTCAGAATATCCTCGCATTGGAAGCATTCCAAAAGGAAAGTAATACAAGCAGTAAGTCCACTAAATACAATAATGGATATCTTAAAATAACTACATCTATGTTTTACCGTGTAGATGGAAAAAGTCACCAAAATTTAGGGATTATCCCCGACATAAGTTTGCCAAATATTTTCTCGAAGCTGGCCATCGGCGAAAATTCATACAGGTCAGCACTCGACACATCTTCTGTAACCAAGAAAACATACTATCGTCCATTGAAAGTTTTACCGCTTGCTTACCTAAACGAGCAAAGCAAAAAACGCGTGCAATCAGATAGCGCTTATCGTACCATTGAGCTTAATTCATTAAAACTATTAAAATATTATCACCAAGACACAGTTCCTCTAAACTCATCAGCATTTGAGACATTCTATCAAAATCACATCGAATATGACAACTCAGCAATCGATAATAATACAAGTCTATTTCAGGTTTCAATTCCAAACTACATTATAGATTTCAATCAGTCTTCTAATGCAGATCAAAAACAGTTGATAGAAACCGATGTGTATATTAAAGAATCTTATAACATACTGCACGACTTAATTAATCACAACAATAAATAACATGAGAACTACAGCACTATTATTATTTCTTCTTTTCACAGCTAATTCAACTTCTGTAATCGCACAGGAATCAAATGATCCTGTTCAATATCTAAACGAAATCTCAATGCCGTTCGATGAGATTAAAGCTAAAACCTGGGAATATTTACAAGCCATTACTCAGGAGAAGAAAGCCAGAAAAGTTGAAAAGAGAAGAAAGAGTCTGATAAAAGAATATAAAGATGCAAAATCGATAACTAAGAAACGCCCGGATTATAATGGAGATGCAGCCTATAAAAATGCACTGATCGATTTTTTTGAAATGAGCCTGGTGATCCTACAGGAAGACTTTGACAAGATTCTTGACATGGAAGCAATATCAGAAAGATCATATGACTTAATGGAAGCCTACATGATGGCAAGAGAATTGGCCAATAAAAAACTGAAAGATGCTTCTGACAAAGCAAGTACTGCCCAAAAAGAGTTTGCAGCACTTCACAATATTACGCTGCTTGAAGAAGAGGCAGATGAATTAACCAAAAAAATAGAACGCTCTGCAAATGCATTGCAATATTACAACCAGCTCTATCTTATCTTTTTTAAAGCATACATTCAGGAGTCCTACGTGCTTGCGGCTCAAAACAGAGGAGATATAAGTGCACTTGAACAACACCTGTCATCCTTTTTATCTGCCACAGAAGACGGCTTGAGCAAGCTTGACACAATTAGCAACTATGAAAATGATGAGAGCCTAAAGAAAGCGGCTGTTCAAATAATGAGATACTATCAAAAAGAAGCTAATCACGACTATCCAGCAGTTGTGAGGTTTTACCTATCTCAAGATAATTTTGAGAAATCAAGAAAGGCTTTTGAAGCTTTACCGGCAAGTTCAAGAACACAGGAGAATGTCGACATTTTCAACAATTCGGTGAATGAAATTAATAAAGCAAGTGAGATGTTTAACCGAGACAATCAGATCATGAATCAACAGAGAAACCAACAACTTACTATCTGGAACAATAGTGTATCAAGCTTCTTTGCAAAATTCACCAACTAAACGACTAAATTGAGAAGAATAAAGGAGAAGGCATCTTATCTTTATCAGATATCAATTCCGACCTTGTTGCACCATTCAAAAAATGCCTCTATGGCCTTATTACATTCATTTACGCTGATAATCAAACTGTTTAAATATAATATGTATGTTCTTGAAACTATTTGACTATAAACAAAAACTTCAAAAGGAATCGACCGACAATCTATTCTCGCTTTACACTCAAAAGAAGCGAATCAACCTGAAGCCTCAAATTTATGCCGGGCAGTTATTATTTAATCGCGGCTATGATAGAGCTGCGTTGATTAAAACCAAGGAAGAACTAATTGCTGCACTCATGCTTGCGTTTGACAATAAATATGAGCTCGACCCGAAGAAGCGCCGGATAGAGATTAAGAGAAACATAATCCGTTTGGCAATTATTAAATTTATTGTTCTACTGGTACCAATTTACTTTTTATTGGAGCCACGTACTTATTACCTACTATTGATGTCGGCCATTTATGTTGTAGGAGAAGTATTCCGGTATAAACGAAGCGTTAATCTGGGCATTGCTAAAGCCGACCATGCAAAACTTCAATTACAACACGATATTGAAACGATAAAAACGGAACTACAGTTTTCATCGCAGGCACAAACCAAGTGATGCATACAGACACCTCGCGCCTATTGCTTATCAGGTATCAATCTGTTATATTTGAAATCTATCTATAATTAGGAACGAACCACAGCAAACTATACGAACACGCGCCATTATGACAATCAAAGCTAAAAATCATTTAACCAGCCTGCTACTGGCGGCATTCATGGTCATTACTACTTTTACAGAAACAGCTGCACAAAAAGACCTTGAGGGTTACGAGATTGGATACTATTTTGATATAAACAAACAACCCATTGAAGGTTACACCGATTTCTATTATGCACCGGAAAAGTCGCTGAAAGTAACCTACGTTGTTGGTAATGAATACTCGCCCGGCTATTACTACGACTTATACGGCAACAAGGTAAAGGGGCTATTAAAGTTCTCTAGTTTCGACACTTTTTTTAAATACAAAAAAGATGAAGAAGATAAGTCGAAAACCTTTAAACCCGAGGACTGCACAGCGTACGTAATTGGAACAGATTCATTCACCGTAATTGAAGACTTCACTGTAGAACGCGATGTACTATCGATAAGATCGAAGAAACAAGAATTTGCCGAAGTAATTGACCGTGTTGCAGGATACACTTTTTACAAACACACAAGAGCAGGATTACACAATGTGATACATACTTTTCTGGTAAGAAAGGATGGTCTAGATAGTTTGATGAGTTTTCCGAAACAGTCATCAAAATTCAGAGAAATGGCGATTGAAATATTCGGCGACTTTCATGCATTGAAACAACGTATCCTTGAAAAAGAATTCCGCAGCAAAGGCTTTGAAGAGTTTTTTCTAAACAAGCCTAGCTTGCAGGAAGAAGACATTCCTAAAATGATAAAACTCTATAAGTTCTATCATAAATATTTAGAAAAGAAACCGATCTATTTTGATAAAGCATGGGGCGAAACCGATCTTGAAGAATCGGCAACTTTTTACGCCAATATAGAAACCATAACAGATACCTCGTTCCATCTTAAGTTTTACACCAAGCTGCACACACCAATATACGACGGACATTTTACATCATTCTTTCCACACCAAAAAACCGCTGATTTCAATTTCTATTATCCGAATGGTACAATTCGCAAGAAACTGGAATATGATGACGACGACCTGATGATGGAAACAGCCTACCATCCTAATGGAATAATCCGCTATGTTTTTGATCTGCGCAACGAAACTGCTTTTTTCTCGGAAGTAAAAGACGAAACCGGAAAAGAATTGCTTGACGAGGATGGCTCCGGTGTTGAAACTTTTAACGACCCAATTTCTGGCAAACAATTTATTTTAGAATACAATCGAGGTATAATAGACAGGGCACACTATATCAACCAAAAGGGAGAGAAAGTGTATCAACTATACGACAAGAAAATAAAGTTTAAGAAGTTTGCTTACTTCCAAACAAAAATAAAGGAAGACTTTGAATACACGCACAATGCTATTCTGAATAATAAGCAAGGCCTGGCACTCATTAAGTGTTCTATAGACCAAAACGGAAATACAACTTCGTTTGAGTTAATTAAAAGTGTGCATCCAAGCCTGGATAGGCAAATACTGAAAATTATGAACAGAGAGATTTTTGACGCTCACTGGAAGAAAGTAAAAATTGATAAGGAACGTGTGAGAACTGAAATCATCATACCAGTTGAATTTGTAATTCAGGGATATACGCGACACAGAAACAACAATATGTGGTACAACAACCACATGATGCATCAACAAATGATGATGCACAACCAAATGATGAGACAGAATCAAATGATGATGCAGAACCAAATGATGCGTAACAATATGTATCGGGGATTTTAAAACACAACCATCATTAAATAAAAAATGGCGACTCAGTTGAGTCGCCATTTTTTATATCTGCTTTTTATATGCTTAGCTATCAATAGAGATGAGCTCAACTTCAAAGATTAATGAAGTATGCGGTGGAATTGCATTACCAGCACCTTGCGCGCCATAAGCCAATTCTGAAGGAATAAATAATTTCCACTTCGATCCGATTGACATTAATTGTAAAGCTTCGGTCCAACCTTTAATTACGCCACCAACTGGAAAACTTGCCGGCTCGTTGCGCTGAACAGAACTGTCGAATACATTTCCGTTTAAAAAAGTACCATGATAATGCGTTGTTACCGTACTTGCAGCAGTTGGCTTGTCGCCTTTACCTTCAGTAATGATTTCATATTGCAAACCACTTTCAAGAGTTATAACACCTTCTCTTTTAGCATTATCGGCCAGAAATTTTTCGCCTTCAGCTTTTTGCTCAGCAAACTTCTTGTCTTGCATATCCTTAAAGAAATTATTTACAGTTTCGTTTACGGTTTCCATTGAAAGCGCCAATTCCTTATCTGCTAAAACATCGTGTAAGGCTTTTGTAAAGTCATCAATGCTGCTAATCTCAAATCCTTGCTCTTTTAAGTTTAGTGCAACACTTACACCTAAACTATAACTTAATTCGTTCATCTATTCTTATTTAATTCTAATTCGAGTTTTAAATAGCTGGCAAAGATAATGTTCCTGAGCAAGCAGTTTTCCTTTTTTAAAACATAATTAATCGGCCACGCAATTAGTTAAGAATGCATCCAAATAGACGCTGAATCTTTGAAGTAAAAAGCATAAAGCATATTTTAGGGCAATTATCTACTAAACAGTTAAACTGTCATTTAGATAATTAACCTGCTAATTGATCAACTGCAATAAAAAACATGAATAAACTGCTCCCCATCCTTTTGCTTATATTCCTCAGCATTACAGTGCAAAGCCAGGAAAGCAAATTTCTTAGAACGTTTAAGGTATGCTCCATGAGCGAAGTAACTATACTACCGGCTAATTTACTATGGTCGGACATGGAATATGATTATAACCCCATACTTGGTCAGCAAGAAGAGGTTTGGAATTACGGATATGAACAGGGCGTAAATGTATCCATTTATAGTTTTCTGTATGGTCTAAGATACAATGCTTACGAACAAAGCGATCATTTGGCATTAGGAATAAATGTGGTGCCCGATATTCAATTATCCACAGTGGTTGAAGCCGAGGGATTTCTTGCATTAAATGCCCCAGTTTATTTAAGTATTGATTTCGGTGCTGGTGCCACCAACAGATCGGTTAAGGATTATGGCGGGTTTATTGGCTTTGGCTATGAATATAACTTAATACCGTTAATCATTTTTGGCGCATCAGAAACAGACAAGAGACAATCTTGGTTGCAACCCTTGCTAATTAGTGGATACCGGTTTTGGAATAAAAACGACCGCTTATTCGAGTTTGCCTTTAAATACGGCTTCGGCAATAAAAATCTTGAACCGGGCGATGAACAATCCAGCATTTTCAGAGCACAATCATTCCAACTAAGCTATGGTTGGTTTATTGGATATTAATGATGCTAACAGAAAATAAACAACACCTAGGCGTGCAAAATAAATCAAGTAAGAAAGTGACATTTCAACCTTTACCAGCTACATCTTAGCCAGACTAATAAGCTTGATACAATTGAACTTAGCTCATCAAATTAACACCTGTTTAACAACAAGCCGGTAAATTTGGAGGCAAAAACCAGAAATAATACATTCGGATCGAAATTGACAAAAAAAAGATAAAAAGCTACTAATCGAAATTACAACTGTTATGAGAAAACTTACCATCTTATTGGCACTCTTATTATTTACTGTTCTAACAATTGGACAAACAAACCGGTTTTACCAAGGAATAAAATCTTGTGTATATACCGACTTTGCCTTTGCTCCAGCCTATGCAGCAACATTCACCTTAACATCAGAATACAATCCGGCAACAGGACTTTACGAAAATACTCCTGAGTATGAATATCGTGCTTTAAGCAGTTTCTCCTATTATACCCTTATTTATAATTTAAGATTTAACCCGGTTGAGTTTGGTGAAGACATGGGTATTGGCATTAACATTGCTCCTGCCTTTGCATTTTCCGCAAGTGAAGATGGGATCGGAAACATCAACTTCCCTGGTTATCTCACCTTGAATTTTGGCGCTGGCTCTACTTACGAAACAGCCAAGAACTTTGGTTACTACCTAGGTGCTGGTTTAGAATACAATCAATTATTTGTAATTAAATACGACGACAATTTTGGTTTAGAAGATCCTGTTGAAAAACCAATCACCACATGGACACAACCGATGGTAATTGCAGGAATTCGATGGTGGAGCAAGAACAATGTGCTAAAGGAACTTTCCTTTAAATATGGCTTCGGTTCAAACCCCAAAGAAGCATCAGGTTCTAATGTTATTAGTCCAAAAACATTCCAACTATCCTTCGGCCGATTCTTAAACTACTAATTTATGAGCATTTACATAAAAACTACTTTACTACTTTTTATTGGCTACTTTTTGATTACCAGTTCCACTTTTGGTCAATTAATCAAGGCCAACCCTGAAGATATTAAACTTGCCGACAAGTATAAAGAACTGTACCCCGAAGAAAACTTTGCCTCCATTCAATCAGTAGAAAAGTTCAGATTCACCTATGATGCTAAAGAGAAAACCGTTCAGGGAATTCTTACCGAAGAGGAAACCATCCTTTGCTTAAGAGAACTAAATGGTAGCTTCTGGAAAAACATTCGCTTCGATGAGCAATCGCATGTGGTGCGAGTTGGTGCAACTAATTATAAGGGCAAGAAAGAGTTCGTATCTACTGAGGAGTCGGCCATTAAGGTAAATGGTATTTTTTACAACGACGTAAGCGAATTGTCTTTCTATTTATCCTTCGATAGAATTGGTGAACGTAAGAAATACAATTACATGCATCAGTTCTATGACATTAAATACATCAGCTTTCCCTTCTTTCACTCATCTTACCCGATTAAGGAAAAAGTAATTGAATTTAAAGTACCCAAGTGGCTCGACATTGATTTTGTTGAAATAAACTTCGACAACTTCAATATTAAAAAAACAGAGGTAACTGATAAGAAAGGTGTAAAAACAATTACCTATACCCTGAAAGATATTGAACCGGTAAACAACGATATTCTTGCATCGAACTATCAAATGTCCTTACCTCATATTTTTCTGGCACCCAAAAGCTTTGTACATAAAAAGGAAACATACAACCTTTTTAAAGGTGTAGAAGATTTATATGGCTGGTATTCTCAACTGGTAAATCAGGTTGAAAACGAACCGGAGGTCTTTAAGCAGAAAGTTGCAGAACTAACTAAATCGGCAAGTACCGACATTGAAAAGATTGAAGCAATTTTTTATTGGGTACAAGACAACATTCGTTATCTGGCCTACGAAAACGGGATTATGGGTTTTATGCCAAGTACCGCGCAAGAAGTGTATAACAAACGACACGGCGACTGCAAGGGAATGGCAAACCTTACTTGTGAAATGCTTCAGCTTGCAGGATTTGATGCACGTTTAACTTGGGTTGGTACACGTTCCATTCCATACGATTATTCAATTCCATCATTGGCTGTAGACAATCACATGATTACCACACTCTACCACAATGGCACTACCTACTTTCTTGATGCCACGGAGAAAGGAATTGCATTAGGCGATTATGCTCATCGAATTCAAGGACAGGATGTATTAATTGAGAATGGTGCCGAATATGTAATCGATACCATTCCCGAATTTAGTTTCGATCATAATTCAATAATTACCAAGCTAGACTTAAAGCTAAGCGACGAAAGTATTAGCGGCACAGGAACCCAGACTTACACCGGCGAGGAAAAGACTGATTTATTTAGAGAATTCTCGATGGTTTCGAAAACCGAGTATGACAAAGAATTAATGAATGAGATAAGCAGTTACTATAAAAACATGGAGGTTTCAAATGTAACGGCAACCGGGATGGATGACAGAAATACTCCTATTGAATTAGCTTTCGACATAAGCATCAATAACCAGATAACACAGCTGGAGAATGAACTTTACCTGAATACCGATCAACATAAAGACTTTGCAAATCTTGAAGTGGAAGAGAATCGTGTAAACGATTTGTATTTTGGCGAAAAGGTTACCATTCAACGAGAAATGACGATAGCTATTCCTGCAGCCTATCAGGTTGATTACCTTCCTGAAAGCGTAAATATTGACAATGATGAATTTAGCATGCAATTGGATTACAGCTACAATCAAAGTAATCATCAACTGGATTACAATAAAACGCTAATCATCAAAACAGGAAATATTGATGTAAAAAATGCAACAATCTGGAACGAATCAGTTGTTCTACTAAAGAAGTTCTACAACGATCAAATCATCCTAAAAAAGAATTAACATGAAACTAAAAACACTCCTTTTAATACTTGCAATTGCACTTAGTGGCGCAACTATGTTTGGTCAGAGTAAAGCCTCAGAGCTGCGAAAGAAACGCATGCAGGAAGAGCAAAGCAGTGAGGTATTTGCCGCTGACGACGAAGACTTTAACATCACGGAGATTCCGGAGAAATGGGCGGATGAATCTGCCGTTGTACTGTGCCAGTCGCACACGCATAAATATCTTCGTAACAGATCAACCAAGGCCATTCATGAACAAGCATTTCGCAGGCGCATAAAACTTAACGACAACGCAGCTATTGACAACTTTGATATTTTCTATTACCGTTACTCCAGCCTATATGAGGAATCGTTTGGCATAAAAATTATTAAGCCCGACGGCACTGAGCACATTGTTGATTTGGAAGAATCGGTAGAAGTTGCCTCCAACGAAGTTCCGTCTTATTTTAGAAGAAGCTATCTGGAACGCTACGAAAGTTCGTTGGGTAGATTTAGTTTTGAGACCTACAAAAAAATAGCAATTCCGAATCTGGAACTTGGTGACATTATTGACTATTACTATACGAGTGAGGATTTTGCCATTGTACAAACAGCATATTCCTACTCTCCTCTTGTTTTTACACTCGCAGGAAAATATCCGATTGTGAAGCAGAAATTCCACATTGCTGCCGACGATCTGTATTTCATTAGTTTTAGGAATTTTAATGGAGCGCCTGAAGCAAAACCAGGAAAACCTGAACTTGACAAAAAGGGCAGAGTAATTCCCGACATCAGAACCTATACCATTGAAGATACCGACAGAGAGAAGCTTCACTATGAATACTGGAAGTACCAGTACCTGAACGAACCTTACGTAAAATTTCAGGCAAACCTCATCTTAAAAGGATTAATCCCAACAACGCATCTTTTAATTGAAGATGATCATCTGGTTAACGACACACTTGATTTAGATAACATACAGAACAGAAATACGCGTCGGAAAGGATTAATTACAGAGCACGTTGATGCCATTGGATATATGAACCGCTATCATAAGAATATGAAGAATCCGGAAAAAGTTGCAACCGAGATTTACTATTTCTTAAGATATAAATTCTACCAAAACCTGTTTTTCAATATCACAAGTTCCTATCAATCTTCCTATTTAAAAGCAGATGAACTTCCAATTAAGAACCATTATTTCACCTATTCATTTATTGATCTTCTTACGAAGCTTAAAATTAAATGCAAGTATGTAATAGCTGTTGACAAGCGCTATGGAGGCTTTGGTGATGTTTTGCTGGCCGATGAGCTTATTTCCGGAGTAAAGGTTGGCGACAGGTATTTCTTTAACTTCACAAACTTCACAACAGATGAGTACATTCCGCATAGTGTAAGAGGAAGCGAAGCAATTGAGTTCCGCTACGACAAAAACAACAAGTACGACAAAATACCTATCACAAGAACCACTATTCCTGCGGGATCATACGAGGATAACAGTATTGAGCATGATATCACAGCTACCATCGCTGATGATTTCTCAAACATCAAGTTTAAAAGCCATAATACCTGTAAAGGATATTTCAAAACGTACTATGCTGGAATTGCCTTGTATTCTGTCGAGTATTTTGAGCAAGAGAAGAAAAAGTACGATCCGAAATACAAAGGACCGGATAAGCCAAGAGGAAATAAGGCACGCATAAAGGAAATTAATAGGCAGAAAAAAGAAGAAGAAAAAGAACGTCTACAGAAGAAATATGAATACCTGAAACAACATCATGAAGACGATTATGAAATAGAATCCTACGATGATTTCAAACTCATATCAGACGGACGCTCCAGAAACGCCAAGGATTTAATTTATGATGAGGAATTCACAGTTAATAATCTTCTTAGAAAGGCTGGTAAAAATTATGTAATTGATCTTGGGAAATTTATTGGCGACCAGTTTGCTTTGGAGCAAGAAGACATGGAAAGAAGAGCCGATATTCATCTTGATTATGCAAAATGCTATATCAACAAAATCAACCTTAAAATTCCTGTGGGATATAAAGTAGAAGGACTTGATGCATTTAATGTAAGTGTGGTTAATGAAAAAGGTGAATTTACCTCGGTAGCAAAAATAGAAGAAGGAGTGCTAAAACTTGAAGTTCATAAAAAATACAAGGTTCAAAATGCTCTGGCTACTGACTGGCCATTATTTATTGATTTTCTGGAAGAGGCCTATAACTTCAGTCAAAAGAAAGCAGTACTTAAACCTATATAAGAACAAGATCAAACAGCTTGTCGCATCTAAAATAAAACAAAGAGGTTAGCAGCAATGCTAGCCTCTTTGTTTTATCAATTCATGTATTCAATAAACAATGAAAAATAATCATAAGTTAAACTGATAAAATAAAACTTTCAGCTGTCAGCCGCGTAGCATATTTTTCTATTTTTATTGCTAGGATTTTAGATTTCCAAGGTTGTTAGCAATTCTTTATTGATGATATTACATTATGGCGTTAAAAACATTGCATGAAAATTTCAATTCAGCTAGTCCATCCGGTCAGACAATAGAAGCCTACAAGCGAAAAACCCTAAACGTAATTCTATATATCTCGGCCTTACTTGGATTCTTATCTATACTCATGGCTATTTTGGAATATGCTCAATACGACATATCGCAAGCAAGCATTATTTATGTTGTTTTATTTGTACCATTCATGGTTGGTTTTTTCCTGAGAAACAGGTTATCAACAAGAGCAATCTCCATACTGATCATCTCAAGCTGCTATTTGGTTTCCAGTTATATTATAATGAACGAAGGATTTTTTGGAGCAACTTCCATGGTGTATTTAACCATCATTGTGCTTTCAACTATACTTATGGGGCTAAAAGAAGGCATTATTACCTTCCTGGTTTGTCTTGTTTCATTTGTGATTGGGGGATACTTATTTACAACAGAATTACTTGATGTGCAGGCAGCCATTCTAACCAGTTACAAAAACTGGGTTACCTGGATTGCGGTTTGTATAAGCTTCTCCTTCTTGGCAATTGTACTTTTATTCAGCATTCACAGAATACAAAAAAAATTAATCAGCTCTTTGGAATATGCGCAAAATCAAGGTGCAAAATTACGAAAGTCTAATACCGAACTTCAGGCAATTAAAACAAATCTGGAACTTTTAGTTCAGGAACGCACCTTCGAAGTTGAACGCAAAAACGAACATCTACTTAGTTCTAACAATCAGCTAAAAAAATTAAATGATGAACTCGAGCGATTTAACACCTTGTTCATCGGAAGAGAGTTCCGAATTAAAGAGCTAAGAGAGCGCATTAAGGAGCTCGAAACCTCCCAAAATTAGGCACAATTAAACGCCATCAATTATTACTTCATTCCAATTAGTGACTTGACATCACCATGGAAATTAATTATCATTGGGTTTAATTAACAGATCATGAAAGAAGTAAATCCATCAAGCGAATATCTTAAGGTTGCCATTGCTCAAATTGCCCCAATCTGGCTAAATAAAAATGCAACCATTGAGAAAATAAAAACATTTGTACAAAAAGCTGCAAAAGAAAATTGTCAGCTCCTCTCCTTTGGAGAAGCGCTATTGCCAGGATACCCCTTCTGGTTGGCCTTAACCAATGCCACGGAATGGAACTCTCAAATGCAAAAAGAGATTCATGCCCATTACATAAAAAATGCGGTACAGATTGAAGCTGGTGACTTGAACGAAATATGCGAGCTGGCAAAGGTTCATAAAATGGCCATCTACCTTGGAATAATAGAGCGTGCAGCAAACAGAGGAGGCCATAGCCTATATTGTTCGCTGGTTTACATTAATGCTCATGGGAACATTAAATCTGTTCACCGAAAGCTGCAACCAACCTACGACGAACGTCTGGTTTGGTCGCCGGGCGATGGTAATGGCTTACAGGTTCACGAGCTGAATGCCTTTACAGTTGGTGGCTTAAACTGCTGGGAAAACTGGATGCCACTTGCCAGAACAGCGCTCTATGGACAGGGTGAGAATTTGCATGTAGCTGTTTGGCCAGGATCAATAAGAAACACAGAAGACATTACCAGGCACATTGCCAAGGAATCCAGGTCGTTCGTTATTTCAGCATCAGCACTAATGCGTAAGGAGGATTTTCCGGCAGACACACCTTATATTGATGAAATACTGAAGAACTCACCAGACATTCTAACTGATGGAGGTTCCTGCATTGCAGCGCCGAATGGCGAATGGGTAATTGAACCAGTTGTTAATAAGGAAGGATTGTTTACAGCCGAAATAAATATCAATCGAGTTTACGAAGAACGCCAGAACTTCGATCCGTCAGGTCATTATTCAAGACCGGATGTAACACAGCTAACGGTGAATAGGCATCGCCAGTCAGTTCTTATTCTAAATGATGAGCCTAGAAAGTAATTCAACGATCAAGCAGCCAACTACTGTTAAGCAAAAGCCAACATGCGCTAAACAAAAATCTTATTGAATTGTAATTTACATGGAGTGATTTTTTGATGGCCTCCTATAAATTTAAATGATAACATGGATATTGCAATATTTTGGTTTCGACGCGATTTAAGATTAGAAGACAACAAAGCACTTTATCATGCGCTGAATTGTGGATTGCCTGTATTATGTGTATTCATTTTCGACACAGAGATAATTGAAGAACTCCCAGCCTATGATGCCAGGGTAACTTTTATTTACAACAGACTGGAAGATATAAACAACGTCCTGGAAAAACATGGAAGCAATTTAAAGGTTATGAAAGGTAAACCGATGGCTTGTTGGCAGCAGCTGCAGAACGAGTACCAAATAAAACAGGTATTCATAAATAAGGATTATGAGCCATATGCCAGACATCGTGACAAGGAATTAAAGCATCAGCTATTACAAAAAAACACAACACTTCACACTTTTAAAGACCATGTAATATTTGAAGAATCGGAAATTGTAAAAGACAACGATACACCTTATCTGGTATTTACTCCTTTCATGAAAAAATGGAAGAGTAAACTAAGTAATAATGATCTCCAATCCTATCATTCCGAAAATGGAACGAATTACCTTCAAGTTCAGCTTCCATTTCCAAGCTTGCAAGAAATAGGCTTCACCCCTTCAGAAATAAAAGTTCCAGAGTTTAGGCCATCGAATATCTTGAACTATGAAGACACACGTAACCTTCCAATTTATGATACCAGCTTTGTTGGTGTCCATTTGCGATTTGGTACATTGAGTATTCGCAGCATCGTATCCAGCATTTCTACTAGCGATACCGTGTACTTAAACGAATTAATCTGGCGCGAATTTTTCATGCAGATTCTATTTCATTTCCCTGCTTCGGTTAACAACAACTTTAAGAAAAAATACGATGGCATTAAATGGCGCAACAATCATCAGGAATTCAAGCTGTGGAGCCAAGGTAAGACAGGATATCCAATAGTAGATGCAGGAATGAGACAGCTGAACGAAACTGGCTTTATGCACAACAGAGTGCGTATGATTGTGGCTAGTTTTCTTTGCAAGCACCTGCTTATCGACTGGCGCTGGGGCGAGGCATATTTCGCTAAAAAATTACTCGACTATGAGTTATCATCAAATAATGGCAATTGGCAATGGGTGGCCGGAACAGGTTGCGATGCAGCTCCCTACTTTCGAATCTTTAACCCTGAAGAACAAACTAAGAAGTTCGACAAAAACTTACAGTATATCAAACGTTGGGTAACTGATTTAAATACGTCAACCTACCCAGCACCTATTGTTGATCATAAATTTGCAAGAATAAGAGCACTCGAAACTTACAAAGCGGGCATCGCAAAATACGCCCCTCAATAGAGAGGTGCGTTGTTCAAGGTCCTGCTAATTAGCTTACCTTTGGCCAAAATTTGTGACATGAATTTAACCGACATTATTGGCTCATTAGGAGTATTTCTAATTTTACTTGCTTACGTACTAAGTGTTCGTTTTCAACTTTCGAATAAAAGCCTAAGCTACATGCTCCTTAACTTCATTGGAGCTTCACTTGCATGCATCGCTTCTGTAATGTTAATGTATATTCCTTTTATCATTCTCGAAGCCGCATGGGCACTTGTTTCACTGCATTCACTCGGTCATTTTTTGCGCAGCAGCGCCACCAAGCTATCCTGATTCAAGGCCCCTGAGCCTTCTGCTTAATCGCTGAAACACAGCTGTACTTCTGCATCCTATGCTCTAGTAATTAATTGCCAAGCCATAACAGTTAGTATTTTGTAAACATCCAGAACAAAGCTCGACTTTATTCCTTTAAGGAGTAAATAATGTTGTTTATGGCGCAAGCATCCAAGAATATTCTCACGAAAGCAGAACAGACACTTAAACTTCTTAAAGCGGGAGCAATGAGTGGTAGTGATAAAATTCTATCCAATTTAATAGAAGACCTTATTGCAAATCAGGAATACTTGCTAGATCAAGAGAAAAAAAACCAGCAACAAATACAATCTGGCGTTGAGGAAATTTCTGCTCAATCGGAAGAACTTCATGCCCAAAATGAAGAACTAATCTCGCAAAACAATCAAATTTTTGAGCATTACGAAAATCTAACAAAACTTAACGCGAAAGTAATATATGAAAAGGAAATAGCCCAGCAGTATCTAGACATAGCCGGTGTTATTATGATATCTTTAGATGTAAATGGCATTGTAACATTGGCCAATAAAAAGGCACTTGAAGTATTAGGTGCTACATCTGCAGAAGTTATAGGACACGATTGGTTTGAGAATTTTATTCAGCCCAACCAGATTGCCACAATGAAAGAAGTGTTTCTGACTTTATTTAAAGATGAGCAAACAGCATTAAGCGTTTTTGAAAACACGATTATAACTAAGAACGGGGAAGAACGACTCGTACACTGGAAAAACTCTATCGTCAAAAATGAAGATGGTGTTATTTCTGGAATATTAAGTTCCGGCGAAGATATTACCGAACAACAAAAACTCCTCTCACAACTTACAATGGTTAACCTGGCCATAGATAATTCCTTAAATGCTTTTGATGTGGTTGATGCAAATGGCCATTTTACCTATGTTAACAAATCATATGTAAAAATGTGGGGCTACAATTCGGCTGAAGAGATCATAGGTACATCTGCAAATGGTCATTGCATAGACCCTTCACTGCCAATTAAAATAATAAGTAATGTTGAAAAATACGGTCAGTACATTGTCGAGTTTAAAGCTAAACGAAAAGATGGAAGCAGTTTTGATGTATTAATGCACATTAGGAGAAGCATTGACCAAGTTGGCAACATTACCTATCCATCCTCATCCATTGACATAACAGAACAAAAGCGAGCACAGCAAATTATAAAAGATAGCGAAGAGCAATTCCGTAGTTTATTCGAAAATGCCGGAGATGGCATAATCGTTCACAATGAAGAAGGCCAAATAGTAAATGTCAATCAAAAAATTTGTGAGTTGTTCGAATATTCGAAGGAGGAGTTCTGCAAACTACACATCTTCGATACACGTGTGCCAGGTTCTGTTGATGCATTAAATAGCAAAAAATCGTTTGATCAATTAAACAAAAAAGGAAGTACCTCTTTTGAATCAGAATTTGTAACAAAATCAGGTAAGATTATTTATGGAGCAGTAACAGCCAACCAAATAAAAACAGGAACTACAACTGTCAACCATTCCATTTTTAGAGATATTACAACTCAAAAAGCTGAACAGGATAAACTTAAAGCAAATGAGACTCGGCTAAAGGCACTATTTGACGGTTCACCTGCAGCAATTTATGAAACAGACGCACTTGGAAAATGTCTGATGGTTAATAAGATTTGGAGAGAATTTGCCGGCATGAACACAGAGGAAGCACTTGGCGACGGTTGGATAAATGCTATACACCCCGACGACAGAAATTATATTGCAGAACAATGGACAAATCATGCGCTTAGCGGGAAAAATTGGAATACTGAATATCGTTTTGTAAGCAAAGACAACACCGTTACCTGGGTATGGGGTGTAGCCTCAGCACTATATGATGATGATGGAAGCATAACAGGTTTTATTGGGATTAACACTGATATAACAGCTCGCAAGCTTGCAGAAGCAGACTTAAAAGAAGTAGAAACACGTTTGGGTCATATATATGAATATTCACCTCTTGCAATTGCTATGCTCGACCTTGAGGGCAGTCCTCTTTTGGTTAGCCCAGCGTTTTCCAAAATACTAGGATATTCTGAAAAAGATCTACTTGCCAAAAGTCTGGCGGAAATAACACACCCGGATGATGTAGAAACGAATACGGCGCTTTTTCAAGAAATTATAGACGAAAAGAGAGATTATTATCAAGTTGAAAAAAGGGCCATCACTAAAAACGGTGAGGTAAGGCATTTAAATGTTTACGTTGTTGCGGTTAAAGACAATGATAATAAACTCAATCAACTCTTCTTGCTTGCCGAAGATGTTACAAACAGAAGACATGCAGAAATGGCGCTAAGTGAAAGTGAAGAAAAATTTAGATCATTAGCTTCGAACTTGCCCAATATAGCTTTCACTGCCGACCTTGACTACAAGATTACCTATATTAATAAATCGCTACCTCCTTTGAATCCTGATGACGTTATCGGGCAAGATCTATTTAATTTCATTGAAAAGGATCAAGCTGAAAGAGTCGAGAATTTCCTTTCTCATATTAGAGTTAATAAGCAGGCAGTTGCTTATGAAACCGAAAGTGCTAACAGATTCGACAGTCGATGGCTTGATGTACGCTTGGGTCCAATACTTAATGGAGATAAACTGACAGGATATATTTTTGTATTAACCGACATCACCCTTCGAAAGCAAATTGAACAAGAACTCTTAGCACATCAAACTAAGCTAGAACAACTGGTACAAGAACGCACCAAAGAACTGGAAAACAAAAACATGGAACTAGAGCGGTTCAATAAATTATTTATTGGAAGAGAATTCAGGATTAACGAACTTAGAGGAAAAGTCAAATCTCTAGAAGAGCAAATCAAGTCTCAAAATTAAACCAGTACAGAGCAACTACCATTTTGGAAAAGATAAGATTCATTTTATTTAACAACCATTTTTATCCAAAGACGTATTCTTATTAGCTGAAAATTTGGTGATCAATACTTAGCTAAAAATGCTATATTAACGCCAGGCTAAAAAGTTGTGAATGAAAGACAGATTACAAGAATCAATAATCGTTACGAGTAGACTCCTGCTCTCATTATTCGCCTTTCTTGTATTTTTAAATCTAAACTTAGAAGCTGAAGCACAACAATCAGATAATCTAAAAGATGTTAGACTACAACTGAAATGGAAACATCAGTTTCAGTTTGCCGGCTACTATGCCGCAATTGAAAAAGGATATTACACTGAAGAAGGCATCAATACTCAGTTAATTGAAGCAAAGCCAGGCGAAGCACCAGGATTGAACGTTTTTGAAGGAAAAGCCGAATTTGGCATAGCAGCCAGCGACGTAATATTAATGCGAAACTCAAATTACAAGCCAGTAGTTTTAGCTACAATATTTCAACATTCGGCGCAAGTACTACTGTATTCAACTAAGTCTCCCATCTACAACATTCATAATTTAGCTGGTAAAAGTATCGGTCTTGAATCACATGCTGCAGACATTTTAGCATATCTTCACGATGAAGGAATTACGCTGGACTCTATTGATATAAAGCACCATTCCTTTAATACCAATCAGCTTATCAACGGGAGTATAGATGCCCTATCGGCGTACATAACAGATGAACCTTTTATACTTGACAGCATTGGTTTCGATTACCACATTCTGTCTCCTCTTTCCGGTGGAATTGATTTCTATGGTGATTTACTATTTTGCTCCGAAGAGCTAATTAAGAAAGATCCTAAGCTCGTCACAAGTTTCCTCAATGCAAGCTTAAGAGGCTGGAAGTATGCACTTAATAATCAAGAAGAAGTTATCAATCTCATCTATTCAAAATATAGTAAAAGACACTCAATTGAACATTTGCGATTTGAAGCTGATGAAACGGCTAAACTGATATTGCCTAACGTTGTAGAGATTGGATATACCAATAGGGGTAGATGGAATACAATTGCCAAAACGTACAGAAAGCTGCAACTTATTAAGCAGGATGATAATTTGGAAGGAATGTTTTATAATGACTACATAGATAAGAGCAATCCTATTCCATGGAAAACTATACTCATATCGCTTAGCGGTATATTACTGATAGGAATCATACTTGCAGTTATTTACTACATATTGCTTAAACTTAAATACCAAATCAAGATTAGAAAACATGCCGAAACTAAACTCATCCAGAATGAAGAAAAGTATAAATCGGTAATGATTAATGCAGCAGATGCGATATTCCTTCACGATCTTAAGGGCAACATAATAGATGTTAATAACACAGCCACATCACTTTATGGTTATACCAAACAAGAATTTCTAAGAATGAAAGTTCAGCAAATTGATGTTGATTTTGACGAACGAGTAGAGATTGGAAAGTTTTGGGAAAATCTGGAAAAAGATAAAGTTGCCACTCTTGTTACAAACCAAATAATAAAAGACAAATCAGTTATCCAGGTTGAAATCAGACTCACTCCCATTGTTATTGATAATCGAAAGGTAATTCTCGCCATTGTGCGCGATATAACAGAAAAAAAAGTAATAGAAACGAAACTCCGACAGAGTGAGCAGAAATATCGCAATTTGTATGAAAAATCAAGCGATGCGAATCTCATTCTCGAAAATGGAGTTTTCACAGATTGTAATGAGGCCACATTAAAAATGTTACAATTTGTTTCGAAAAAAGACATCATAGGCAAAACACCAAATGAATTATCTCCGGATTTACAACCCTCCGGTGAAAGCTCTGAATCATTAGCAAATGAAAATATTACTAAAGCCAAGGAACTAGGGTATCACAGGTTTCAATGGGTTCATACCAACTCAAAAAAGGAATGGATATTTTTTGATGTAGCTCTAACCTATTTACCTAGCATCGGCTCCGACACCTATTATACCGTATGGCGCGATATAACCGAAATTAAGCAAGCGCAGGCGGAGCTTAACGAATACCATAAAGATCTGGAAGGTATTGTTGAGCGTCGCACAAATGAGTTGCAGGCAAAAAACACCGAACTTAAAAGTAAAAACGAAAAGCTGGAGCAATACAACGAGCTATTCGTGGGACGCGAATTCAGAATAAAAGAATTAAAAGAAAAACTAAAAGAACTCGAAAACAAACTTAAGTTTTAAGTTACTTATTTGCACCTCTTTTATTCATAGCCAAAGCAAGCACCTTTCCATCTATTTTTTCAAACAATACAAACATCTTAGATAAGTTGTTGTTATGATAGCTTAGGGTTATAGTATTGAACATTAAATTACTAATCAGAATAAACACATCATTTCAAAAACTATAGCTATGCCCCTTAAATATAAGTATACATGAGTATATCACAAGCAGACCAAATACTAGCTAGAGCCAAGGCGACACTTAAGAATCATATAAAACAAGATGGTGATTCGGAAGAAACAAATATCTTATATGAATTGGTGCAAGAGCTTACAGAATTATACGATGGACTGCTCAATCAACATGCAAGTCGTGAAGAATTAATACAGCTCAACAAGGAAGAAATTAGTGTCCAAAATGAAGAGCTGCAATCACAAAATGAAGAACTCTCAGCTCAGAATGAAGAAATATCAAATAGCCTTATTGAGGTAACCAGATTAAACAAACAGGTTAACAAAGAGAAACAAACCGCTAAACACTATTTGGATATTGCTGGTGTAATAATACTAACACTGGATAAAAGTGGTGCGGTAACCCTTGCTAACAAAAAAGCATTGGAACTATTAAACTGTGATGAAAGCGATATTATTGGTAAAAATTGGTTTAAAGAGTTTTTACCAAAAGACCAATCAGAAGAGGCCCTTAATGGATTCCGAAAGATTATGGCGAAAACTGCGTCACTTAACAAGTTTGATGAAAATCCGATTATAACAGCTGATGGTGCTATCCACCATATTTACTGGCAGAATACACTGCTATATGACGATAATAATCAAGTAATAGGAACTTTGAGCTCTGGCGAGGATATTACAGAAAAGAAAACAGCTGCAATAAAGATTGAAGAACAAATGGCATTTCTGGATAAGGTAATGGATGAGAGCCCAATTGCCATGTGGATTGCAGAGCCAGACGGACTAGTTATAAAAGCTAATAAGTCTTTAGTAAAAAGGCTCTCATTAAACGAAGATCAACTAATTGGAGAATACAATGTATTGCTCGATGAAAACCTCATCAAGCAAGGCCTAATTGAGAAAGTAAAAACAACTTTCTTTGATCATAAAACTGTCCAATTTAACATGTTTTGGTCGGATGAAGTAGTTGAACACACTAAACTTGGCAATGAGAACAAGCTATGGATTGAAGTAACAATGTTTCCTATTTTGGATGTCAAAGGAAATCTACAAAATGTTGTCTGCCAATGGCTGGATGTTACGCAAAAAAAGGAATCGGCAGATCAACTAATATTAAGTGAACAAAAATTTAAGAACCTGTATACAAACTCGCCGTTTGGCATTGTTATAGGCAAATTGCTGAGAGACGAACAAGGAAAGGTCTATGATATTTTGCACGAAGAAGCAAATATTGCTGCAGCACATCATACCGGTTTAGAACTCGACATGATAGTGGGAAAAACGGCGCTTGAATTATCCAACTCACAGGAGGTAAGAGATATTGTTAAAAAATATACTGAAGTTGTAGAAACAGGAAAAGTATTCTCTTACTCCCACTTATTCGATGTTTACAAGCGAGTTTTAAGTGTCACTGTCTATCCGCTTACAGGTGACCAATTCATAATAAACTTTATTGATGATACAGAAAAGATTCAGGCCACAGAAGATCTTAAGAGTAGTAAAGAAAGGTTAATTGAAGCCCAGAAGATTGCTAAAATGGGCAGCTACGAATACGACATAAAAAAGAATCTTAGCCTTTGGTCGGATGAAGTATATGATATTTTTGGTTTTGATCGCAATTATAAAACGCCAAATCTAGAGGAATTTCTCAATGGCATTGTAGATGAAGACCGTGAAAATTTCAACAAGGATTACGAAAACACTTTCCTATCGAGAAATACTGTTATTACAAATTATCGCTATCAGCTAACTGATGGAACTATCAAGCATATTGAAGCTCGCTTAAACGTGATTAGAGATGACAAAGACGTACCTGTTCTTATAAGAGGCACAGTACAGGATATTTCGGCAAAAAGGCTGGCAGAAATTGCCCTCATCCTAAGCGAAAAAAAATTCAGACGTTTGGCTGATCAACTACCAGTACCTCTTTGCACATTTAACAGCGAAACAGAAGATGTTACCTATATCAATCATAAATTTACCGAAGTGTTTGGCTATACTAGCGATAAACTTCGAACTATTGATGATTGGTTAAGGTTGGCATACCCTGATGAAGCCTATAGAACATGGGTAATAGAAAATTGGAATAAAACTGTTACCAATGCCATTTCATTAAAAAGCGAGATTGCACCTTATGAATATATAATAACTGATAAGAATGGTAAAAAACACAATACAATCATTAGTGGAGTAATAATTGAAAATGAAATTGTAGTAACACTTATTGACATCACAGCCGAGAAAGAAGCCAGGGAGGTCATAAAAAAAAGCGAAGAACAACTAAACCTAATATTTAATTCAACAACGGATTTTCTGGCACTTATTGCTATTAAGCCCGAAGGATATTTTTTGGAATCAACAAATGAGGCCTATTTCAGAGCCATTAATCTAATCAATTCATCAATTACGAAAGAACGGCTTAAAAACCTGGAAATAAAGCAACTCATTAAATTGATGAACTGGCCTATTGAAGTTGCTCACACAATCGAAGATTATTACCAGCAAGCCATTGCCTCAAAACTGCCATTAGTCATAACTGAAACCATACCAGGCGAAGCCAATAAGGACCTGATTCTTAAATCAACCTACACACCAATTATTAACAAAGATAACGAGTGCAGGTATATTCTTTATTCTTCGCACGACATAACAAGTTTAAAAGAAACCGAGGCAGCGCTCATTCAAAGTGAAGAAAAGTACCGACTCATCGCAGATAATGCCTCGGATGTCATTTGGGTTTTTGATTTAACAGAGCTGAAATATCGATATGTAAGCCCATCCATCGAACGTCTGTTAGGATACACATCTGATGAACTGGTGCGTCAGGACCCAACAACGATTTTAGCTCCGTCGAGTCTGACTTTCATGAAACAAGAAATGCCCACAAGAATTAAAAACCTACAACAGGGCAAAAGCGAGGCTTATAGAGACATTTTAGAAATCATCCATAAAGACGGACATACGCTTTGGATAGAAATGCATGCTAATTATATCAGCAAAAAATCAGGTGAAGGGTTTGAAGTGCTGGGTGCTTCAAGAGATATTAGTGAACGTTTGAACTTTGAATCAGCATTAAAAGACAGTAAGGAGCGTTTTGAGCTTGCAATGAAAGCAGCCGAAGATGGACTTTACGATTGGGATTTAGAAAACAACACTATTTATTATTCACCAGCCTGGAAAAAAATGCTTGGTTTCCAAGACCACGAGCTCCTTAACGACTTTTCTGTATGGGAAGATTACACTCATCCAGATGATGTAAAAAGATCATGGCAAATGCTGGAAGATCATATTTCGGGAAAAATTGATCGCTTTGAAATTGAATTCAAGATGAAACACAAAGAAGGTCATTGGGTGGATATTCTTTCCAGAGCTGAAGCGGTATTTAATCCAGATGGTAAAGCCACCAGAATAGTAGGAACACATGTTGACATAACCGACCGAAAGAAAATTAAACAGGAGTTACAGGAACATAAAGATCATTTAGAAATCCTTGTTAAAGAGCGCACAAAAGAACTAGAAATAAAGAACAAAGAATTAGAGCACTTTAATAGTCTGTTTGTTGGCCGTGAATTCAGAATAAATGAACTGAAGGAAGAGATAAAAAGACTCAAATCGACTCCATTGAAATAACAATAACAATCAAAGCATTACATATGTGCCATTTAAGCTAGAGAAAGGCAAGAGCTTCAAACATCGCACAATCACATGATTACATCTAGATATGTTAATTTAACCTAAGAATAGTCTGTTGTTGACAATTTTAGATTATTTTTGAGCCACTTTAAAAATTAGGATGGGAGAAAATACGAAACTTACGTTTCCTTCACTTGTTGGAAATTCACTCAAGACCTTTGCGAATAATAAGGCACTGGCCTATGTTGGAGAAGAATCTTGTACATACGCTGAATTAGAAAATCAGATTACAGATATACGCACCATGCTTGCGTCGCAAGGCATTATGCGAGGTGATAGAGTTGCTATACTTAGCGGGAATAATCCTCAATGGGGACCTGCCTATTTTGCTGTTACCTTTATGGGAGCAGTAGTTGTTCCGCTCCTTCCCGATTTCACGGCTGGTGAAGTTGAGAACATTCTAAATCATTCGGAGGCAAAAGCAGTATTTGCTTCTGAGATTCAATTAAAAAAGCTTGAAAACATTTCGAATGAGCATCTAAAAACGATCATCGGAATTGAAAAGTCCAACTTTGTAAGGCAAAATAAACCAATACCTGCAGAGCCACAAGTATATGTTGATGTTGATGAAAGCGATATGGCAGCCATCATATACACATCCGGAACCACCGGTAATTCGAAGGGTGTAATGCTATCGCATAAGAACTTAATGTCGAATACGCTTGCTTGCAACGAATTTCAACCAATTGGTCCGGAAGACCGCTTTTTATCAGTACTACCACTTTCGCATACTTTTGAAAACACACTCGGGTTAATCTTACCAATCGTATTTGGAGCATCGGTATATTATCTAAAAAAGCCGCCAACAGCAGCTGCATTACTTCCTGCATTAAAGAAGGTAAAACCTACGATAATGCTCACCGTACCAATGATTATTGAAAAGGTATTTAGAAACAAAGTTAAACCTGAGTTTGAAAAAAGTGCAGTTGTTAGCACGCTTTATAAGGTACCATTTATTCGCAAAAAGCTACATGCCATTGCTGGTAAGAAACTTTACGAAACCTTCGGAGGACAGCTCAAGTTTTTCGGTATTGGTGGGGCAAAGCTTGATCCAACTGTTGAACGATTTTTATTAGAGGGAAAATTCCCATATGCTATTGGATATGGACTTACAGAAACATCTCCATTACTTGCAGGAGCCGTGCCTAACAAAACACAAGTAGGATCAACGGGTGTTGCCGCTGATAAAATGGAAATCAAGATTGACAAACCAGATCCTAAAACAGGAGAAGGCGAGGTATTAGGAAGAGGTCCAAATATTATGATGGGCTACTTTAAGGACCCTGAAGCTACGGCTAAAGTTCTTACCGATGATGGTTGGTTCAGAACAGGTGACCTTGGTTACATCAACAAGAATGATAATTACCTGCAGATAAGAGGCAGAATTAAAAATGTTATTGTCAAGAGTACTGGCGAAAACATTTATCCTGAAGAAATAGAGTCAGTTATTAACAACTTCAAACATGTAGTTGAATCACTGGTTGTTGAGAAGAAAGGAAAGCTGGTTGCCATGGTTCATTTTAACAAAACGGAACTTGAAGAAAAATACAAGAACCTTTTGGAGAACCGGGTTGAGCTGGAGAAAAAGTACCGACATCTTAAGGAGGAAGTAACTGATTACATTGATCATGTGATTCTTGAGCTATCGGATGAGCTGCAAATTTGGGCAAACGAACGACTTAATAAGTTCTCTCAAGTGCAGGTGGTGCTCTATCAGCCAATACCATTCGAGAAAACTGCTACACAGAAAATCAAGCGTTTCTTATATTATTAATAGTCAAGGAATATAATCAGGCCTTCTTGAGTTAACATGTGATTCAGTGTTAAATCAAAGGATAATGTTGCTTGTGGTGATTCATTCGAGTCACCCTAGATGTTATGCGTTTTTAAGAAGGGCACCTTGCAATCCTTACTAATGATCATCAAATGCCTTTACTCCTGCTTCAACCCGAATATTTAAATCATTTTCGGCTGGTGGAATCGGACAGGAATATCTATGACTGTAGGCGCAATATGGGTTATATGCCTTATTAAAATCGATTCGGATGTTCTTGCCAGTAGGAATTCTAAGATCAATGTACCGGCCACCACCATAACTACCATTGCTATTAGTTGCATCAGTAAATGGCAAGAACAAATAATCTTCGTAGCCTTCCTGTCCAATCAATCCCAAATTCTGATAAATATTCAAACTAAACGTATCGTCTTGTAGAGTAAAAGTGGCTATGCCATATTTCACATATCGTGGCTTTCGTTCAGTTGTGGTAGGCATATCGAAAGGCTCTTCATTTGGAGTTCTTTCGAATTCAGCATTAAGATTGAACTTTGAATTAATTGCGTAAAACTCCAACTGCTCAAAGTGTTGTAAATCCTTCGGCAGTAATGGTGAATACTCCGGATCACGAAACTGATCGTTTAGTTCATCCTGAAAACTTCTTATTTCTTTAATATATGATGAATCCTTTTCCTGCTTGAGTTCCCCGGAACTGATGCTTGTATTATTTTTAGTTCCAGCGCTACAAGCTGAAAACATGCCAATGACTATGATAAGTAAAATTAAGTTTCTCATAATTATTAATTTGTAAGTATGCCAAAAGTAACATTTCAAATTGAGCATAAAAAACCCGCTAATAGCAACTATTAACGGGCGATTTAGCTTCACATCATCTAGCTCCTATTTCTTGCCTTTCTCAATACCTTCTTTTAAATAAGTGCCCATTTTTTGAGTCAAAGCCTGCATCACATTCTCAAAACCATCAAAGCTAAGATCCTGTGATGACGGATCTTTCTTATTCACTTTCCAGATTGGCACTTCGGTATTCAGCCGTGTTCCAACATAGAATTTTCCTTTAAAGAAATTAAATTTTTTCTTCTTCCCTTCCGGAAGCTTTGTAGGGTTAGGACCAAACATGTGCATGTTCACATTTTGCAATACAACCTTATTTTTCTTAGGTGAATAAATAGTAAAATACACTACCACAACTGCGTCAACTTCCAGTTGCTCGCAAAGATCGCTACCCAGGGAGTTTACCATCTTACCACACTTATCCATCACCCATACCTGATTATCGGCTACCTTCCCTCTTTTAGTATACAACTGGCCTCCCGTTCGTGTGTAGTTTGCATACGGCTCATTAACCACGTCAAGCACCTTGAATCCTTCCATATAGCCATATATTGAATTGTGCACACCCGAACCCAGGTTGGTTAACCATTCATTAAATTTAGCGCGTTCAACCTTAAAATTATCATAGTAGGCCTTCTTGGCAGGAGTATTTAAGAATTCGTCTGGCAACATCAAATCCATTCCAAATTCTTTAAAACCTTTAATCAGATCATCCACAGACTGCAAGTAATAACCTACGGCTAATTCTCCAGATGAGCCAGCAGCATTTCGTTTAGTAGTCTTATGATGTGTAATTCGATAGGTTGAATTAGAAGTGGTCCAGTTTTGAATCTTTGTCATACCAGGATCGAAACTATAAAATGAAACGAGTGCAACTTTTTTCGGCATCTCTTTAAGCAACTTAGGGTTGAGGCTATAGCCAGTACCATTCTTGTATTTGCGACCTTCAAGAGGCATGTCAAGTTTCACCTTTTTAACCAGCTTATCAACCGACTCTGCATATTCAGGTAATTCACTTTGAGCATTTGCCGAGTAGCAACAAGCCAGTGCCAACAGTAATAAAAGTACGTTTTTCATAATTGTGCATGTTAGGGATTAGACTTCATAGTAACTATTTGATAAACAATTTACATAAAAATGATCGCTGAGTCCAACAAGCAATATTTATGAAATTAACAGGCAGATTACCTGTAATCCAGACATGAAAGACATTCTATAACAGTCTATGATAATAGCATGCAGATGTACTAAAAATAAAAAATACGGTAATTCCCTTAGCTAGCTAGTCGCAGCCTCTTTCAAGAATCATGCATGTGCAAATAAAATATAGGTAGGTAATGAGCAAGCAATCATTACTTCATTAATTGGCAGTTAGCCGTAGCTACTTTTTAGTGATGAGTCCAACCGGTTTAAAATCTCTTGTTAGCTGAGCCGACATATGCACCTCCTTTAAAGCACAGCCGCTGCAGCCGTCGGCACAGTTATGCCCTGATTTCGCTTTAGATGGACTAACAAAACGAAAAGCCCCGTAAATAACATATCCTACTGCGTAGAGTATGGCTGCGTATGTAAGTAGTTCCTGCATAACTTTAAAAGAATAAACCTCCGATTTTGTTTACCACAAATGCAATAAACCAAGCCAAAAGTGATGTATAAACGATCGTAAAAGCGGCCCATTTCCAATGCCCAGCTTCTTTTCGAATAGCTGCTATTACAGCAACACAAGGAAAATAGATTAGAATAAACATTAAGAACGTAAAGGCTACCAATGGACTGAAAACATTTTCACCTTTATGTTTACCATATTGATGTTTTTCTTTAATCAGCTTTTCTTGCAAGGAATTAACATCTTCCCCCTCCGAATTATCTGATAAGAACAAGACGCCCATGGTACTTATGACAATCTCCTTAGCCGTAATCCCTGCCAGCAGACTAACACTGGTTTTCCAATCGAACCCAAGAGGCGCCATAACAGGTTGAATAAATTTACCAATCTGGCCAATGTAAGATTGCTCTTGATGTTCCATTTTCATTTCCTGTCGCATCAGATTAATCTGCTCCCCAATTTCTTCATCATCCTCCAATAAATTAGCCTCAGCTTCTAGCTGTGCAATCTTATTTTTATAATCCATGGAGTAATTAACCTCACGCGGATAATAACCTAAAGCCCATATTATAATGGAACCAACAAGTATTACACCTCCCATTTTCTTCAAGTACTGATAGCCCTTATCCCACATGTGTTTTAGGGTAGACCGAAGGGTTGGCATTCGATAAGGAGGCAGTTCCATAACAAATGGAGCCTCCTCAGAACTAAAAAAAGCTTTCTTGAATATTTTAGCCACAACAACTGCCAAAGCAATCCCAATTAAATAAATAAGAAAAAGCATTGTAGATGGATTCTCCGGAAAAAAGGCACCAATAATCAGGATATAAACCGGTAAACGTGCACTGCACGACATAAACGGATTAATGAGAATGGTGAGAATACGATCATTTTTATTTTCTATGGTTCTGGTGGCCATAATTGCAGGCACATTACAACCGAAGCCCATGATTAATGGAATAAATGACTTTCCGTGCAAACCTATTCGATGCATTATTTTATCCATTATAAAAGCAGCACGAGCCATATAACCTGTATCTTCCATGAATGAGATAAATAAGAAGAGAATCAGTATATTCGGCAAAAACACAATTACACCACCTACCCCGCCTATTACACCATCAATGAGTAAATCTTTAAAGGGCCCCTCAGCCATATAAGTATCTATTGTTCCTCCAATAAAACCAACGATCGACTCAATCCATTGCATTGGGTATTGTCCTAACTGAAACGTTGCCAGGAACATTACAAACATGAAAAACAAAAACACAGGAAAGCCGAACAATTTGTGGGTGATAAAATTATCGAGCATTTCAGTATTACGCCTTCGCTTTATCGCGCCCTCCTTATAAGTTTCCTTTAGGGCACCAGCAATAAAACCATATCGGGCATCGGTAATAGCCGTTTCACTATCTTCCTTAAAAAAGGCTTCAATTGATTTTATATGTTTTTGCTTTGTTTCTTTTATTTTCGTGTAATTTGGCTTTTCAATAAGCAAACTATCGATGGTATGATCTTTCTCAAGAAGTTTAATTGAAATATACCGCGGTGAATATTGAGCTTCAATATTTTTATTCTCTCTTATAAGTGCCTGCAAATCCTGAATACCATCTTCAACCTCCTTTCCGTAATTGATATGAATATGACGAACCACTGGATTCCTATTCTCATATACATCAATAACCTTATCGAATAGTGCGGTTAGACCAACTCCTTTTGTGCCTATTGTAGGAATAAATGGGGCTCCCAACATTTGACCCAAACCATTATGATTAAACTGCGCTCCGCGATTACCCAATTCATCGAACATATTAAGGGCAACAACAACACGCAAGTCCATGTCTATTAACTGAGTGGTCAGGTACAAATTACGCTCAAGGTTTGAGGCATCAATTACATTCAATACGATATCAGGCACCTCTTTTAACAAGTGCTCACGTACAAATAATTCCTCAGGAGTATATGCCGAAAGCGAATATGTTCCAGGCAAATCGGTGATATTAAAGGTATAACCATTGTGTTTAAAGCTGGCAACTTTTGAGTCGATGGTAACACCACTATAATTCCCAACGTGTTCTTTAGAACCACTTGCCAGATTAAACAAGGTTGTTTTGCCACAGTTCGGATTTCCAACCAAGGCGATATTTATATTTTTCCGCTTTTCAATGGCCTTTTGTTTGAGCAATTCACCATTTACAACACCTTCATAGCTAGCCCCCAAGTCAAGACCTTTGGCTTCCTCGGAGGTTATAATCTCAACTAAACTGGCCTCACTTTTCCGCAAAGAAACATGATAACCCATTATGCCATATTCAATAGGATCGCGTAACGGGGCATTTTTTATAACAACTACTTCCTTTCCGCGCACAAACCCCATTTCGGTAATTCGCTTTCTAAACGCACCATGACCTCGTACTTTGACAATTACGCCCTTATCTCCATTATGAAGGTCTGAAAGT
>JBFHES010000014.1:0-34071 GCA_041584015.1 Bacteroidales bacterium | reverse complement strand
TATTGCATTTACCCTGGCCATTATTAAACTGCTGGGTAAAAGGGTGCCCTTAAGTTTGAAAATATTCTTAACGGCTTTTGCAATCATCGATGATTTAGGTGCTGTGCTTGTAATTGCGGTGTTTTATACCGGGAACATCTCCTGGGACTTATTGTTGTATGCAGGAATCTTACTTGCGGTATTATATTCGCTAACTTTCTTCCGGATTCATAGCAAAATGATCTTGCTCTTTTTCGGAATTATTATTTGGGTGTTGTTTCTTAAATCGGGTATACATCCCACTATAGCCGGTATAATGGTAGCTTTTGCAGTGCCTATTCGTCAGCGAGTTGACGAGTTTAAGTACGCCGAAAAACTGAAGGAAATTACTGATCGACTTACCAGATCAATAAATACCAATCCATTACCATTATTAACAAAATCGCAGATTGAGGAAATTGATCATCTGGAAGAGTGGACACACAAGGTGCAGTCGCCGTTGCAGCAGCTCGAACATCGTTTGCATAATTGGGTCGCATTTCTAATAATGCCCGTTTTTGCACTTTCTAATGCAGGTATTAGTTTTTCGAGTAACATGCAGCTGGATACCCCATTGGCCATTAATATTGCAATTTCATTATTTGTAGGAAAGGCGGTAGGTGTAAGTCTCTTTTCATTTATTGGAATAAAACTAAAAGTGGCAACACTGCCTAAGTACGTTACCTTGCCGCAAATTATTGGTGTTGCGGTGTTATCTGGTGTGGGCTTTACCATGTCGCTGTTTATAGGTGGACTGGCATTTGGTACCAACGAGGTATTTATGAATTCTGCTAAGATAGGTATCCTGGTTGGTTCCTTTCTTTCTGGGATTGTTGGCTACCTGATATTATTAAGTCAGTTATCCGGAAAAAAGAAATCAACAGAAGCAAGTTGATGGTAATAACTTGAAGGTGAGTTTGTGAACAAAATGGCGATTTTTATATTTAACTACTTTCAAATATATCAGTATCAATTAAGCATAAACTTTAATTAAAAATATTGTGCAGAGGAGCGGGTAAACAACAAAAATGTTTTTTCTTGCGACGGCATAAAACAAAGTCAATATGAGTACTACAAAAAAGAAAGTTGGAATCTTTCAAGGCATCTTAAATTGGGTGGAACGAGCGGGAAATGCGCTTCCTCATCCAGCAACATTATTTGCGCTGTTTGCGTTAGCTGCATTGGTTTTCTCTGCAATTGGAAGTGCATTAGAGTGGGAGGTAATACATCCGGGTACCAAAGAGCTAATACGGCCATTGAATCTGCTTTCACATGATGGCATTCATAAAATCCTGTTAGAAATGGTTGATAACTACACAGGTTTTGCACCCTTAGGAATTGTGTTGGTTGCCATGTTAGGAATTGGAATTGCTGAGCAAAGCGGATTGATCAATGCAATTATTCGTCTTTTAGTATTAAATTCACCAAAGCACCTATTGACCTTTGTTCTTGTATTTACAGGTATTTTATCAAATGTTGCTTCAGATGTTGGTTATGTTTTACTTATACCGCTCGCTGGTGTTATCTTTTTAGCGGTAGGACGACATCCAATTGCAGGAATGGCTGCGGCATTTGCTGGCGTTTCTGGCGGATTTAGTGCCAATTTGGTTTTAGGAACTGTAGATCCCTTACTAGCTGGCTTGTCGCAGGAAGCAGCTCGAATTCTTGATCCGGCTTATGAAGTAAACCCAACTGCCAATTACTTTTTTATGCTGGCATCAACGTTTGTTATTGCCTTAACGGGTACATTCATTACCGATAAAATTGTTGAACCGCGATTAGGAAAATATAAAGGAGACGAAGCAGATAAAGATAATTCCTTCGACAGATTATCACCTCTTGAAAAGAAAGGCTTATGGGTGGCCTTAGCCACTATGCTGGTAATTGTTGCAATTACACTTTGGGGTGTTATTCCGGAGGATGGTTTCTTTAGAGGCACCGATGGTGGGCTACTAACATCACCATTAATCAAAGGTGTAGTTGCTATGTTGTTCATTACGGCCACAGCGGTAGGACTGGCTTATGGTATTACAACTGGTAATTTTAAAAACGATGCCGATGTAATGAGCGGGATGGCTGCTTCAATGAAAACTCTGGCTACCTATTTGGTGCTTGTGTTTTTTGCAGCCCAGTTTGTTGCCTACTTTAAATGGAGCAATCTGGGGATTATTCTTGCGGTTAAAGGTGCGAATGTTTTAATGTCTGCTGATATTGGACTGATTCCATTAATGATTTTATTCATTCTACTGTCTGCTGGTATTAACATGTTAATGGGTAGTGCATCTGCTAAATGGGCGATTCTAGCGCCGATCTTTATACCTATGTTTATGATTATGGGTTATTCGCCGGAGTTATCGCAGGTTGTTTACCGTATTGGGGATAGTGTGACCAATGTGATATCGCCAATGATGAGTTTCTTTGCGCTGATTATCGCTTACGTCCAGAAATATGATTCAAAGGCCGGCATTGGAACCATTATTTCGGCCATGGTCCCGTATTCAGTTGCATTTTTGCTTGTTTGGATCTTGCTATTGATAGGCTGGTTAATGTTAGGTATTCCTTTGGGACCAGATGCAGGTATCTTTTATGAAATGAGTAATTGATGGTAATGGATGAAAGTTAACGATTGGAATAAGTAAGTCGATGAATTGTTTGTGCATAAGCATAATGGATCTATAATAAGAATTAAGTCACAAATGAAAGGAAGCTATTACCATACAAAAGAATCGGTAGAGGAATACATTAACATGGCAAAGGACGTTAATAGTGAGGAGCTGATTCTAAAATTAAATGAGTTTTTAAAACCAGGATTAAAGGTTCTTGAACTGGGCTATGGACCAGGAACTGATTTACTGTTGCTGCGAAAGAATTATAAGGCGATTGGATCCGATTTTTCAGAAGAATTTGTAGCGAGATTAAAAGTGAAGTTTCCTAATGACGATATCCTCCATTTAGATGCAATCTCTATAAGTACTGAAAAGTCATTCGATGGCGTCTACTCAAATAAAGTGCTTCAGCATTTAACTGATCAGGAAATTGGGCAGTCCGTTCAAAGGCAAGTACAAATACTTAATGCAAATGGAATAGTATGTCACTCGTTTTGGAGAGGTGATGGTGATGAAGTGTTTAAAGGAATGTTTGTTAACTATCAATCGGAAGATAGCCTTAGAGCTTTGTTTCAGGAGGATTTTGAAATATTGCAGCTGGAGCGTTATAGGGAATTCGACGAGGATGATTCTTTGGTGCTAATAGCAAGAAAGAAATAGAAATATGTTATTCTATTATTGAAAAAAGGGCAATTCATCGAGAAGGATAAAATTCAACAATCAGTCAGGTAAATTCAAAATGAAGATTATTAATCATACTGTAAATACTACACGAATTGCAGAGCTGAACGATGACAAGATTCTCATTAACTCCAGCGATGATGGTTTAGATCTTTTGGGCAATCTTTATTTTCAGGGATATGATAAACTAATTATTCACGAGGAAAACATAAACCCTGCTTTCTTTGACCTTAAGAATGGCATGGCTGGAGAGATTCTGCAAAAATTCTCGAACTACCGGGTACGCTTATCAATTGTTGGCGACTTTAGTAAGTATACAGCTAAGAGTATTCGCGATTTTATTTATGAAAGCAACAAGGGCGGACATGTTAATTTTCTGGCGAGCGTAAATGAAGCCATTGATGTATTCTCGAGCTAGCTATTTCAACAAATACTTAACATTTATTGCTTCCATTAAAAGCAATTCTTTTATATTTTTGAATCGCAAAGTTTCGCTCCAATAATGGGAGTAAGGCTTGTAAGTTAAGAATTAAATGGCAAGTGAACGATCAATGATGATCATTCACTTTAGCTTAGTTTTAAATCATTATGATCATCTAACAAAAGCATGAAATACTTTATCTTTTTAGTGTGCTGTTGTCTTGTTGTGGCAGATAGCCTCGCCTGGAATAGTCCAGCAATTAGCAGCCCGGCAAGCGGAGCATCAACCTGGACCGGCGTAACTCTTAATTGGAATGCCGTATCTGGATCTGATTTTTATGAAATGCAAATAGATACCAGCCCAAATTTTGATTCACCAATATTCGATGAATTTATGAAAGGGTATATCAATTCTTCTAGCTACAACAACGATACGGAAGAGTTTGTAAGTAATCTATTTTTTGGAGAAACCTATTTCTGGCGTGTGCGTGCGGTTGCTGCAGCTGATACGTCATCATGGAACCTCAGAAGTTTTAATACACGCGATTATGTAACCTTATCTTCTCCATCACAATGGGCCAATACCTGGACTGGTGTTGAGTTTGATTGGAGTTCTCATCATGGTGTATCAAATTATGAGATTCAGATTGATACAAGCTTATCGTTTAATTCACCGGCCTTTCAGAGCGATGTAGATGCCTATGTAAATAGTTCAAGCTCTAACTACGATACTGAAGAGTTCTTTTCAAATTTATATTTTGGTGAATTATATTATTGGCGCGTTAGAGCTACAAACGCTGTTGATACCTCCGAATGGACCGTAAGTAATATTCATACTCGTGATTATGTTACGCTATCAAGTCCGATTGCTTTTGCAACAAGTTGGACAGGAGTAGAGTTTGATTGGAGTTCTCATCATGGTGTTGGTTTTTATGAAATTCAAATTGATACCAGCGTAAATTTCAATTCAGGTGCATTTCAAAGTACACTGGAAACTTATGTGAATAGTTCAAGCTCCAACTATGATACAGAGGAGTTTTTCTCCGATTTGTATTTCGGAGCAACATATCACTGGCGTGTAAGAGCCATTAATTCGGTTGATACATCTGCATGGACCACAAGAACACTAACTACAAGGGATTATGTTACTTTATCTTCTCCAAGCGATGGTTCTACTACCTGGTCAGGGTTAGAGTTTAATTGGAGTTCGCATTATGGAGTTGATTTTTATGAGATTCAGATTGATACGAGTCTCAGTTTTAATTCTGTAGCCTTTCAAAGTGATGTAGAAGCCTATATAAATACATCAAGCAGTAATTACGATACTGAGGAAATATTCTCTGATTTATATTTTGGTGCCACCTACTATTGGCGGGTTCGCGCAATTAATGCTGTAGATACTTCGGCATGGACAATGAGAAGCTTTACAACAAGAGATTATGTAACCTTATCATATCCAAGTGAAGGAGCCAATACATGGACTGGATTAGAGTTTAATTGGAACTCACACTATTATGTTGATTATTATGAACTGGAAGTTGATACTAGTTTAAGTTTTAACTCTCCTGCATATCAGCACGATATTGAAGCTTATACCAATACATCGAGCAGTAATTATGATACCGAAGAATTTATCTCAGATCTATATTTTGGAGCAAATTATCATTGGAGAGTAAGAGCCATTAATGCAGTTGATACTTCGGACTGGACGGTAAGAAGCTTCACAACTCGAGACTATGTAACTTTATCCTCGCCTAGCGAAGGTGCAGAAACATGGACAGGATTGGAATTTAACTGGAACTCGCATTATGGAGTTGATTTTTACGAGATTCAAGTTGATACTACTACCAATTTTAATTCAACTGCTTTGATTACCGACATTGAAGCTTATACCAACACCTCAAGCAGTAATGATGACACTGAAGAGTACCTGAATAATTTATACTTTGGTGAGACTTACTATTGGCGTGTAAGAGCTCTGAATGCTGTGGACACTTCGGCATGGACAATGAGAACCATACAAACACGAGATTATGTAACGCTAAGTTCACCATCGAATATGGCTGTTAATCAATCTAACTCAGGGGTTAATCTTAACTGGAATTCGCATTACGGTGTTACACATTATGAGTTAGAATGGGATACAACTAATTTGTATAATTCTACACAATTGCATAATCTGCTTGAAACATACATAAATAGTTCGAGTAGTAATTCAGATACCTACCAGAGTAGCGGAACTTTATTGGTAAACCAAAACTATTTCTGGCGGGTTAGGGCGATTAATACAAATGATACCTCTGCATGGACAGCACGCGTTTTCTCTACTGGCGCAAGCATAACGCTACCCCAAGAGCCTTCGTTAATAAGCCCTGCCAATTTATCCAGTACGCTTTTAACCGATGTGGATTTTAGCTGGAATAATGCGAGTAATGCAGCGAATTATGAATTACAATATAGTATTGATCCAACCTTTACAACTGCGGTTACCAATACCACTACAAGCACCAATTTATCGGTAAATGGCTTAGATATAAACGAGCAATATTATTGGAAGGTAAGGAGCATTACTGGAGGCTATTGCTCTGATTGGTCGGTGGTTTGGAGTTTTGTAACACCTACCTGCGCTTCTACATCAAGTATAATTGGTGCTACTACTTGTGATAATTACCTATCGCCAAGCGGGCTTTACAACTGGACATCTACTGGAATTTATACAGATACCATTCTTAATGCAGGTGGTTGCGATAGTATAATAACAGTAGATCTAATTGTAAGCAACAGTAGCTCTTCAACTGAAAATGTTAGTGCATGCGAGAGTTATAGCTGGAACGGCAATGTTTATCAAACATCAGGTACATATATTGAGGTTCTTAGTAATGCAGCCGGATGTGATAGTCTATTAACGCTTAATCTCACAATTACGGGTAGTTCTCTTTCCATAATCAATCCAAGTGCCTGTTTCGAGTATACATCGCCTAGTGGCAATTATGTTTGGAACAATACCGGGCTTTATATGGATACCATTAGTAATAGCCTAGGATGCGATAGTATAATTACTGTTAACTTGATAATTAATACTGTGGATACAGCAACTATTACAAACGACACCATGATAAGTGCTAATGTTGCCGGTGCTGCTTATCAATGGTTAACTTGCAATAATGAGTATGCTGCAATAATTGGGGCTAATTCTCAAAACTACGTGCCTCAATCGAATGGTTATTATGCTGTCGAAATTATTCAGGATGGTTGTGTTGATACTTCTGCTTGTATTCCTTTCATGATGCTTGACCTAAATAGTATTTCAACAGAACTGCATGTGGCGTTTTATCCAAACCCATGTAAAGGCAATTTAACTGTTAAGTTGGGATCAATTCAGCCAAAGGTTAAGGCTACCATCCGCAATATGGTAGGGCAAATTATATCAATTAATGAATTTGATATGATAAGTGAATTTGATCTTAACATAGATGGTGCGGCTGGAGTTTATGCAATTGAACTAAAAACTCCTCAAGGAGTAGAAATTTTTAAAGTGATTAAGGAATAAGGCATTTAGCTTTCATCCACGATATTTGTATCCTTACTTCCGAGTAAGCCAAAATCGCTAATTAACTGTAATATTCTCTTCAGTTAGTTAGCGATTTTTTATATTTGATTCCGCTAAACTAATTGCTGCATTTACTAGTTTATAATCCTGCATTATGACAAATACACGATTATCCATCTGGCAATTACTTGTACAATAAATGATGCGGAAGAAGCATATTACTATAATGACAGTGCATTAATCCGGTTTGAGACTTATCAGCAGTTTGAAGTAGCGATCGTTGATTCAATGCTCATCTATGATAAAATCTACTATGATTTGATAGAGCTAAATACCATAGAGCTCAATACAGTTAAACGAATCTGGTTTAAATTGGATTATGGTTTATTGGCCATTGAAACCGATAATATTTGGTACTTAAGATAAATATCGGCATGTCAATTAGATCTGGTATTAGTAGCAAATAAGTGAAGTTCTTTTGAGAATAAATTGCGTCATTTAACCAAATGCATTTAGCTAAATGACGCAACAATATTATTTTAATTGATCAACCTTGATGGTCCATACAAAATCGCAAGGTGGTTTGCTTCGCAGTTTTTTCGGAATTGAGATAATGCAACCTTCGCCTTTGGCTTTCCATTTCAAATCAATGTTGCTGCCCAATAAACGTACACTCGAACCTTTAGCCGGTTGATGTGAATTAATGATGATTTCAGCAGGCATTTGCTTTTCGTTTTCTGTACACATGTAAAAGAAATAGGTGTTACCGTTTGCCTGTTGCGTCATGCAAATGTTGTTTTCCTTAAAGGGAGCCAATACCTTGCTATTATAAATTCCTTCGTCGTTAATTTTCATCCAACTACCCATCTCTTCAAGTAGTTGGTACGCTCCATCTTGCCATTCTCCTTCCGGCGTAGGTGCCACATTAAGCAGTAGGTTGCCGCCCTTCGCTACAATGTCAACTAATAATTGAACGCCCGCCTGTCCGCTCATGTACTTGGCGTTCCGGGTATGCGACCAGCCACCTCCGGAAATAATACATGACTCCCAAGGATATGGCAGAGACTTCTCTGGAACTCTATTTTCCGGTGTTAAGTAGTTTTGGTTTTTCCCATAGACTGCTCGGTCCACAACAATTAATGAAGGCTGCTTTTCTCTGGCTTTCTCAACCAGCTCGTCCATCTTTATATCCTGATTAATGATACGATGTTTTAGATAACCAAGCGGAGCAGTTGCTAATTGCTTTGTATACCATTCTTCAATCTCGGTTTTTGGCGTGTGCTTAACCCAGCCACCGTCTAACCATAAAATGTCAATTTTACCATAATCGCTTAATAGCTCCAAAATTTGTTTGTGGGTAAAGTCCGTGTATTTTTGCCATTTTTCAGGATTAGCTTCCGGCTCGTAATTTACATTTCTGTCGCGCGGTGGATACATTGGATCCCAATAATGTGGTGAGTGCCAATCAGGTTTAGAGAAATACACGCCTGCCCATAATCCTTCGGCTCTGAAAGAATTGAAAATCTCCTTTGCAACATTGCTCTTCGGATTTGATGAGAATGGACAATCCGGATCAGTAATTTTATAATCAGTGTATTTTGAGTCGAACATGCAAAAACCATCGTGATGTTTGGTCGTGAAAACCACATACTTCATTCCTGCATTTTTAGCTGCCTTGGCCCATTTTTCAGGATTAAATTTTACTGGATTGAAGGTGGTCTTTAATGCTTCATATTCTTTGGTGTACTGCACATAATCACCCGGATTACTTCCCATTTTTCTTTCGCACCAGCCATATTCCTCCGGACAAAGCGACCAGGATTCAACAATTCCCCACTGGCTGTAGGATCCCCAATGCATTAGCAAACCAAATTTAATGTCTTGCCATTCCTCTAGTTTCTTTTGTACAAGAGGATTGTCTTGTGGTACATAGCGTTCGTCTTCATGAATAGCCTGACTTGTAACGCTCATCTGTAAGACAAATAGCACAAATAGCAGTAGCGAAATTCTTTTCATAACTTACTTGTTGAATATTGATTTTGCGCAATTTAACGAATTGAAACAATGATACGAATTGCGTAAGAATATTCTTTAACACATGCGAAATCAAGGCATGTGCGGAGTTTGATTGAATAAGCTATTTATACCAAGCCCTGCAGTCCTATGTGGAAATTCAGCATTAAAGCTTTTTGAATAGGGTTGGCAATTATATCGATTTTTAAAGGGAATTGTCGTTTGCTGTTAATTTGAATGTTGTTGGTGGTAGATAGCTGAACGTTTGCTACACCAAACTTTTGTCCGTAAATACCTTCGTAAGGAGTTACACCAACTTTAGCGGTAAGTTGATGATCCTTTGCTCTAACCAATGGATAAGCTAGTTCCATGTACATTGAATAGTAGTTTTTGCCGGTAAGCGAATTTCTGTCATCGCCATACACCAGCGTTGAAGCTAGTATTGTCAAAGGAAAATTATTGCTGATTTCATATTCCAGAACAATGTCTACTGAATGATCGGTGGTGGCATTGTCAAAATCAAGAATTTCATTCTGCTTCCCGTTTTTTGGACAGTAATAATCAAGTGCACTTATTCGAAATTGCCTGTGCTGGTAACTCACGCTAAAATCTACTTCCGAATATAAACGGTCAAATGACTGTGCTACCCATAGTGATGTTGTCCATGCATTTTGATTATAACTAACATCACCGGTAAACGTGGGCGTGTTACTACTAAGCAATCCGCGCCAAATATGCTTGCTCTCAAGTTCAGCAGAAATATTGAAATTGCTAAATGTTGGTGGCTTTCCGGCTAAAGTGCTGGAAGCAACTATTAAAACGGCCCAAATTGTTACTATCAAACGCATCATTATCTTCATTTTCGGGCGGCGAAAGTAGCAACTTTTTCAATATAAAAAGAGGATTATTTACCAAGCTTTAAACTTTTTAAAAAGATCCCATAAAACAATACCGGCACTTACCGAAATATTGAAACTATGTTTGGTCCCAAACTGAGGTATTTCAATACAACCATGGCTTGCATCAACAATATTTTGTGCAACACCTTTTACCTCGTTACCAAATACTAGCGCGTATTTATTATCTGGATTTACTTTAAATTCAGGGAGCGAAATACTATTCTCGGCTTGTTCAATAGCATAAATCTCATATTCATTGCATTTGAGTTCCTCAATGGCTTGTTCTGTAGTTTCGAAATATTTCCAATTGACAGTCTCTGTTGCTCCTAAAGCTGTTTTATGAATATCGCGGTGCGGAGGTTGCGCTGTAAAGCCGCACAAATAAATTGCATCTATTAACATAGCATCGCTGGTGCGAAAAACAGAACCGATATTATTTAAACTTCTGATATTATCGAGTACAACAATAAATGGTGTTTTATCTGCTTGCTTAAAATCATCAATGCTCAGACGATCAAGTTCATTATTTTTTAGCTTTCTCATGAAGGTCAATATTAGCCCGCAAAAATAGAAAAATTACTTTGGTAAAAATTGGAAATCAACTATCTTAGCGCCCGCATAAATCTAAACATCTAAATATTTTAACATATGAATTTACACGAGTATCAGGGTAAATCTATTTTACGTCAGTTCGGTGTTGCAGTACCAGAAGGTATTGTTGTTGAATCACCGGATGCTGCTGATAATGCAGCAAAGGTTATCAAGAAAAATGTAGGATGCGATAGTTTTGCAGTTAAAGCACAAATCCATGCAGGTGGCCGAGGTAAAGGTGGCGGAGTAAAAATTGCTAAATCTATTAGCGAAGTAAAAGGTTATGCCAATGATATTTTGGGTATGACATTGGTTACGCATCAAACCGGACCAGAAGGTAAATTGGTTAATAAGGTTTTAGTTGAGCAAAGCATATATTATCCTGGTCCAAGCGAAATTCAGGAGTACTACATGAGTGTACTTTTAAACCGTGCAACCGGACGAAACATCATTATGTATTCAACCGAAGGTGGAATGGATATTGAAACCGTAGCTGCTGAAACTCCACATTTGATTTTTAAAGAAGAGATCGATCCTAAGGTTGGTATTTTACCATTCCAGGCACGACGAATTGCTTTTAACTTAGGATTATCAGGAAAAGCATTCAAGCAAATGACAAAATTTGCCATCTCACTTTACGAGGCTTATGTGAAGAGCGATGCATCAATGTTTGAAATTAATCCGGTTTTTAAAACTTCTGATGATTTAATTCTTGCTGCTGATTGTAAGGTTGATTTAGATGATAACGCATTGTATCGTCAGCATGCATATGCTGCCATGCGTGATATTACTGAAGAAGATCCTGCTGAAGTTGAAGCTGGAAACTTTAACTTAAATTTTGTGAAGCTTGATGGTAATGTTGGTTGTATGGTGAACGGTGCTGGTTTAGCAATGGCTACCATGGATATCATTAAATTATCGGGTGGCGATCCGGCAAACTTCCTTGATGTTGGAGGTACTGCAAATGCTGAGACTGTTGAAGCTGGCTTCCGTATCATTCTTAAAGATCCAAATGTTAAGGCAATCTTAATTAACATTTTTGGTGGTATTGTTCGTTGCGATCGTGTAGCACAAGGTGTTGTTGATGCTTATAATAAGATTGGAAATATTACTGTACCTGTTATTGTTCGTTTGCAAGGAACGAATGCAGCTGAAGGTAAAAAACTTATTGATGATTCTGGCTTGAAAGTTTCTTCTGCCATTACGCTGCAAGAGGCTGCTGAAGAGGTAAAGAAGGTAGTGTAGCAATTTAACCAAAACACATATAAACAAAAAGCTGTCTATTTTTCATAGACAGCTTTTTTTAATCTCCACAAGGCCCTGTTGGTTTTATATCTTGGGAGGATAGTCCTCCAATAAAGCCGAGTTAACATATATCTTTCGGATTGTCAATTAACAAATTTTTTACATTCTGAACAAATTAATTTTGAAATTTTTGTTACACAATCTTAACAATTCGCGCTTTTAGTTAATTTTGATTTCAGAAAAAGAACAATGCTTACACAATTTCAAAACTATATTAAAGAGCATGAAATATGCTCAAAGGCAGATAGAATCTTGCTTGCAGTGAGTGGCGGCATTGATTCAGTTGTGATGTTAGATTTATTCTTAAAAGCTGAATACACCATTGGAATTGCTCATTGTAATTTTCGCTTAAGAGGTGATGAATCTGATGGCGATGAAGAGTTGGTTACTCGTTTAGCTGCAAAGAATGATGTGGAAATTCATTTAAAAAGATTCGACACAAAGGCTTATGCGTTTGCAAATAAAATATCAATTCAAATGGCCGCTCGCGATTTACGCTACAACTGGTTTAAGGAGCTTCAGCAGGCATATGACTATGATTCCATTGCTTTGGCCCATCAGGCTGACGACATCATCGAAACGTTCTTTATAAATTTAAGCCGAGGAACCGGAATAAAGGGGTTAACCGGAATTAAAAACAGAAGTGGTAATCTCATTCGACCATTACTTTTTGCAAGCAGAGATGAGATTGTAGCTTATTCGCTGGCAAATAATTTGGTCTATCGCGAAGATTCCAGCAACCAGGAAACAAAATATATAAGGAATAAAATACGTCATCAGATTATTCCATCTTTCAAGGAAGTGAATCCAGGTTTTGAGAAAACCATGCTGCAAAATATTGCGAACCTTAGCGACACTGCCGATATCTATAGCGGAAGAATGCAAGAACTGCGAGCCGATCTGCTGAGTGAAAAAGGAACTGATGTTCACATTAATTGTGCAAAGCTATTGGCACTGGGCGAGCAGGCGATAACAGTTCTTTTCGAATTATTAAGTCCCTATGGATTTCGACAAAGCGATTTGAAAGATATTCTGAATACTTTGGATGGTTTATCAGGTAAGCAGTTTTTTAGCAAAACACACAGAATTGTTAAGGATCGTGAAGCTTTAATCCTTACGACTAACGATGCCGAGGAAAGTCTGCTCTACTATATTGATGAAAATAGCGGCGAGATAACAAAACCGATTAAGCTCCGAGTTGAGCTGCTGGAGAATACACCAGAGCTAAATATGCGCAGGGGACCAAATGAAGCTTTCTTTGATTACGACTTGCTTGAGTTTCCTTTAATAATTAGAAGGTGGCAAGCAGGTGAGTATTTCGTTCCATTTGGCATGGAGCAAATGAAAAAAGTAAGCGACTTTTTAATTAATCAAAAGTTATCAATCATTGAGAAGGAGCGATGCTGGCTTTTATCTTCCGGACGAAAAATAGCCTGGATCATTGGGGTTCGTTCTGATAATCGTTTTAGAGTAAATGCAAGCACAAAAAGAGTATTGCACCTTAGTTATCAATTGTAATCAGAAATGGATTTTAACTACGCTAAGAAGAAATTTCAATATTGGTTAAAAGCAAATTACCGAAATGGGCATGGCGTACATTCACCATTCCTGTTCGAGTTTTTTAACCAGGTGATATTTACCGATAATAGGAGAGATGATACGGAAATGTTACCGAATTTTCCAAATAAGGTAAGTAAACATGACCGAAAATACGGTGAACTAATAAATAGAATTACCAAGTGGGTAGACGGAGAAAACGTGCTTGAAATAGGTTACTTGCCTACGGTTCGATCATTGTATCTTCAAAGTAAAACAGCTAGGCGGCCAAGTATTATTAATCACGAATGTGCGCACGGGCTTGAGGTGCTGGAGCAATATGCCAAAGCTCAATCATTAGCAATCGATTTCATTCATGAGGATATTGAATTGTTCATTCCCAAAATATTAAATGCCAGATCATCATTTGATTTAATGGTGATGAATCTGAATAAAGCATATTCCGGAGAAGACTGGTTCATTCGTTTACTAACCGATCATGCCAATAGCAACTCGGTTATTGTAGTGAACAATTTGCATAAACATGTGAATAACGAGCACTTCTGGAATCAAATGAAAACAGAGTCGAAGGCAAAAGTTTTTCTAGATCTGTTTCATGTTGGAATAATTTTATTTAGTCAGCAGTTGCAAAGAGAAGAATTTGTCGTCAGGTATTAATTAAATGAATCATTGTGATATATTGATCCAATAAATTATAGATAGAGCAGTTATCTAAGAATTACAGATTATATTTGTTAAGCATAACATTAGAATAAAACCTCCATGGATAAAATAATAACATTAAGCCAGATTGTTAAAAATTATAAAGTAGGAACCGAAATTGTGCGTGCCTTACGTGGCGTTGACCTAGTGATTGAACGTGGTGAATATGTTGCAATAATGGGACCTTCCGGATCTGGTAAATCGACCTTAATGAATATAGTTGGTTGCCTTGACACGCCAAGCGATGGACAGTATGTTCTGAACGGAACAGATGTTTCAAAGCAAACGGACGATACCCTGGCTGAAGTTAGAAATAAAGAAATTGGTTTTGTATTTCAGACCTTTAATTTATTGCCTCGCTACGATGCAAGAGAAAATGTGATGCTTCCATTGATTTATGCCGGAGTAAATAAAAAGGATCGTTATCAAATCGCGGAAGATACATTAATTTCTGTGGGGCTCGAAGACAGAGCTAATCACAAGCCGAATGAACTTTCCGGGGGACAGAGACAGCGTGTGGCGGTAGCACGGGCTTTGGTTAATAAACCATCTATTATTCTTGCAGATGAGCCAACCGGTAACCTCGACTCAAAAACGTCTATTGAGATAATGCGTCTGTTTAACGATATTCATAAATTAGGAAACACGCTTATTGTGGTAACTCACGAAGAAGATATAGCTGCAAACGCACATCGCATAATCAGGCTAAAGGATGGCATGATAGCCTCTGATGAAGCCAACGTTCCTGTAGAATTAACAGAACATTAAAAATAGTGAACAAACAATTGTTTTATTAGTTAGGTCAGTTAATAAAATAAATTCGTGCTTTATATAATTCAATGAAAGTATATACTAAAACAGGAGATAAAGGAACCACTAGTCTGGTGGGCGGTTCAAGGGTTTCAAAAGGTCATATACGCCTAGAAGCGTATGGATCTGTTGACGAATTAATATCATTTATTGGTTTGTTACGTGATCAGGAATTTGAAGAAAGTTATAAACAGCAGTTGATAACTATTCAAAGTGATTTAATGACCTGTTCGTCTCATCTGGCAAGCGACAGTAAAGAACTTGTTGCTCAGCTTCCAATTATTGATAATGAAGATGTTAAAGCAATAGAATCCTATATAGATGACATCGATAATCAACTTCCACCATTAAAATCATTCATACTACCAGGTGGTCATACTACGGTTTCTTACTGCCATGTTGCTCGAACGGTTTGCCGAAGAGCGGAGCGAATCATCATAAATATGAGTGCTGATTATGAGGTTAATCCGTTAATATTAAAGTATGTAAATCGTCTTTCCGACTATTTATTTGTGCTAGGAAGGAAACTATCAATTGATTTAGATGTAAATGAAATTACATGGAAACCATAGTTGTGTAGTTTCTTTATTTTTATATTTTTGCACATCTTTTAAAAAAAGGCAATTATAAATTAAATATTAGCTATGTACTGGACACTAGAATTAGCTTCAAAATTAGAAGATGCTCCTTGGCCAGCAACAAAGGAAGAATTGATCGATTTTGGGATCAGATCCGGCGCTCCTTTAGAGGTGATTGAGAATCTGCAAGAGATAGAAGACGAAGGAGACATCTACGAGAGTATCGAAGATATTTGGCCTGATTATCCAAGCAAGGATGATTTCTTCTTCAATGAAGATGAGTATTAGAAAAAAAGCAGGAAGGTTTAACCTTCCTTTTTTTTTGCCTTAAAGTGATGTGTTATAAAATACATTCCTAGCCTTAATTATATTAATACCTTTATCATCATAAATTTTAGAATCATTAATAACATGCAAAAACATTTATTATTAGGAGATGAAGCAATTGCGCAAGCCGCTATTGATGCAGGTCTATCAGGTATTTATGCCTATCCAGGAACTCCTTCTACAGAAATAACTGAATACGTTCAGAAATCGAAAGAGGCTAAAGAACGAAATATTCGCGCCAACTGGTCAACTAACGAAAAAACTGCAATGGAAGCAGCTTTGGGTATGTCATATGCAGGCAAGCGTACCATGGTGTGTATGAAACATGTTGGACTAAATGTTGCAGCTGATGCATTTGTTAATTCTGCTATTACAGGAGCCAATGGAGGTTTGATCGTTGTTTCTGCTGATGATCCTTCAATGCACTCTTCACAAAATGAGCAGGATTCAAGGTTTTATGGTAAGTTCGCTCAAATTCCGGTACTTGAACCAGTTGACCAGCAAGAAGCTTACGACATGGTGCATTATGGCTTTGACTTCTCAGAGAAATATAAAATACCAGTATTGCTTAGAATTACAACAAGACTGGCACACTCCCGTGCAGGTGTTGCTCGTAAGGATGAAATGGTGAAGCAAAATGAAATTAAACTACCTGGTAAGGCTAGTCAGTTTATCTTACTTCCTTCTATTGCCAGAAATAGCTATAGAGCGCTTTTAAGCAATCAGGCAAACTTTACAATGGAATCTGAAACATCAGGGTTCAATACTTATTTTGATGGAAAAGACACAAGCAAAGGGATTATCACAAGTGGTATTGCCTATAACTATTTATTAGAAAACTTTAAAAACGAGGAGATTCCATTCCCGGTTTTAAAAATTGGACAATATCCACTTCCAAAGAAAGAAATCAGCCGCCTATATGAAGCATGCGACAGCTTGTTGATTCTTGAAGAAGGTTATCCAATCATCGAAGAATCACTTCGAGGATTTATGGATAATGGTAAAACGATACATGGTAGAATGGATGGTACACTCGTTTTCGACGGTGAATTAAATCCTGCTAAGGTTGCTAAAGCTCTTGGAAAAGAAGTTGCAGCATCTCGCGAAAAACCAGATGTTGTAGTAAATCGTCCACCGGCATTGTGCGCAGGTTGTTCACATACCGATTCATATAAGGCGATCAACGAGGTATTAGCACCATATGGAAAAGGTAAAGTATTTGCCGATATAGGTTGTTATACACTTGGAGCGTTAAATCCGTTAGAAGCTATTGATACTTGTGTTGATATGGGTGCTTCTATTACAATGGCTAAAGGAGCTGCTGATGCGGGCCTATTCCCTGCTTTTGCAGTGATTGGTGATTCAACATTCACACACTCTGGAATTACAGGTTTGATTGATGCGGTTAACGATAAATCAAACGTGAATATTTTTATTCTTGATAATGATACTACTGCAATGACTGGTGGACAAACATCAGCAGCAGTTGGTACTAAGATTGAAGACATTTGTAAAGGAGTTGGCGTAGAGGAAGAGCATATTAGAGTGCTACGTCCATTGAAAAAATTCCATGATGAGAATGTTAAAGCAATCAAAGAAGAGATGGAATATAATGGCGTTTCGGTTATTATTCCACGCAGAGAGTGTATTGTAGTTCTTGACCAAAGAATGAGAGCAAAGTTTCAAAAGTAATCTGAAAAGAAAAAAGTATGAAAAGTGATATTATAGTTGCAGGTGTAGGTGGCCAGGGAATTGTGTCAATTGCTGCATTAATTGGTACGGCTGCATTAGAGATGGGACTTCATCTTAAACAATCAGAGGTACACGGAATGAGCCAACGAGGTGGCGATGTACTTTCAAATTTACGTTTATCCGATCAGGAAATAGCTTCTGATCTTATTCCTGATGGAATGGCTGATATAATCATTTCAATGGAACCAATGGAAGCTCTAAGACATCTTCCTCGCTTATCAATGAACGGATGGTTGATTACAAATTCAAAGCCGTTTAAGAATATTGCCAATTACCCAGATATTGAAAAGGTGTATGAAGAGATTAAGAAAGTACCAAATCATATTCTAATCGATGCCGATCAAATTGCCAAGGATATTAATGCACGCCGATCAGTAAATGTTGTGCTGCTTGGTGCTGCTTCGGATCACCTGGGACTTAACCCTGAGGTTATTGAAAAAGCTATTAAAGCTATGTTCGGAAGAAAAGGAGAGACCGTGATTGCACAAAACGTTGAGGCACTTCATAAAGGACTTGAATTCTCTAGAAAATAGAAAAAATCAATTATTACAACAAAAGGCATATTCCAAAATGGGATATGCCTTTTTTGTTTTTACTCATTTCACTAATTATAATGATTAATGGCTGCTTTGGCTATTAACTCAATTATTTCTACGTATCAGAAAAGGAAGTACAGGCCTGGATAGTTATTCAATTTGAACGCTTTACAGATACCTAAACCCAATTATCACCACATTTTAAAGCCCTTAGAATTTGTTTTAAAACCAATTGTAGGAGGTTGTACAATAAAATTGATTTCTAAGGAGAGTTTAATTCTAATGGGCACTAAATATTTCGTGCGTGACAACAAAAAATAAAAAGAGGGTTATCGAAATTACATGCGTTACTATAGTAATGCATATAAATCGTAACGGTTTACTAATGTAAATATTCTGCTACGTAGGCACACTACAGATGTAACTGCACGGAATACATAAAACAAACTTGGAACTGCAATTCCAAAATCTGTTACAGTACATATGTAATTCTAAATACTGTTTAAATATTCATCAACTATTCCCATGTAAAATACATAATACCAGTAGTTTATATTGTATCATATAAAGTGTGTTGTTAAGCTGATGTCAATAATCATAAGCCAATACCAATTATTGTTACATTTGTTTGTGTTAAAGTTATTATAATCAGTAGTATAATGTATTTATATAAAGTGATTATACAGGATAGATTGTAACTATAGTGTTTATGGGCTTTTCAGACCATATTAGTATTGAGAATAGAGACAGAATAGAATAAAGCGGGAAGAATATCCTATGTTTGTCATAAAACCTCCTAGGAGCCTAATAGGTAGTTATATAAGACTATTACAGTTGCCTATTTTAGGTGGGGTAGTAAAAGGAGGACATTACTAGAATAATTAGCCAGATACTTACACAAATAATCATACTATTAATAGTATAAAGATCAGTTACTTGTCTGTGCGATTAATTCTGCTTTTGGTATTTGTCGGATTTCTTCGCAGCGTAAGTATGACATATGTAAGTTAAGGAAATAGTAATATCACAGATCTCACCTAATCATGATGAGGTTGCTATTGGAGAAATGGCGCAATTCTTTGGGTGTAATCTTCGAATCAAATGTGTACAAGTGTAATGTTGGTTACATTAGTATATTCGAAATGCTGGTTACAAGAGTACATGTGTAAATATTTTTTTAGTTACATTTGTAACAAAAAAATGAAAGACCAGATTCAGGAGATTTTAGGACGTTACCAACTAAATGCAGCGGAGTTTGCCAAGATTATTGGAGTAAATCCTTCAGGAATATCGCATATATTAAGTGGAAGGCGTAATTATCTAAGTATTGAAACGATACTTAAAATTGTTGAGCGTTTTCCTGAGATAGACCTTGATTGGCTTATATTAGGGGCTGGCGATATGAAACGTAATGAGGATCTGAAAGCCCAAACTGAATTGCCCGTTGAACCAATTATAGAATCACCCAAAATTGCTGAACAGGATAAGGAAGATGACCAAACAACAAAAAAAGAAGTTGTAAAAGAAAATCCTGAGCCTATTCATGGGAAATATGCCGTAAAAATCGTTGTATTCTATTCTGATAACACTTACCAGGAGCTAAATCCTTAGTAAAGTACATTTAATAAGCTACTTACTGTAAAAGTATGTTGTATAACCAGCCTAACAAAATAGGAGAAGTAAGCGGCGTCTTTATCAAAAAATTTATCTTTGCCGAAAATTCCATATGTATAAGAATATTATTCGGCCAATACTCTTTTTATTCTCTCCAGAGGCAATCCATAATCTAATCTTTATCGCGTTTAAAATAGCTTCTGTCGTGCCTGGACTAAAGTGGCTTGTAGGTAGGATATACTGCTCTAATAGTAAATCAACAGAAGTTGAGGTTTGCGGAATTAAGTTTCCCAACAGAGTGGGCTTAGCTGCCGGATTAGATAAAAATGCCGATGCCTTTGAAATGTTCGGTAAACTTGGCTTTGGCTTTGTTGAAGTCGGAACTGTTACTCCTAAAGCACAACCAGGTAATCCAAAACCACGCGTTTTTAGATTGAAGAAGGATCGTGCATTAATTAATCGGATGGGCTTTAATAATCAAGGTGTTCATCATATGGTTAAAAAGCTTAAGAAAGCTAAGCGATCGGTAATTGTGGGTGGTAATATAGGTAAGAATAAAGTTACTCCGAATACTGAAGCCATCTCTGACTATATATTCTCCTTTCGCAAACTGCATCATTATGTCGACTATTTTGTTGTTAATGTTAGTTCGCCTAATACTCCAAACTTAAGAGAGTTGCAGGATAAGGAGCCTTTAACTCAGTTACTGGCCGCCCTTAAGCTGGAGAATAATAAGTTGAATAGCACAAAACCTATTTTCTTGAAAATTGCACCGGATATTACAAATGCCCATCTAGATGATATTATAGATATTGTAGGAGCAACAAAGATTGACGGAATTGTGGCTACCAATACAACCATAGAACGAAGTGGCTTATCATATTCAGACGAACATGTAAAATCATTAGGAGCAGGTGGTCTAAGTGGTACACCATTGACAAGCCGCTCTACTGAGGTTATTAAGTATTTAGTTGATAAATCAAATGGTAGCATTCCTGTTATTGGTGCTGGAGGAATTATGACAGCTCAAGATGCGTTGGACAAGTTAAATGCAGGAGCAAGTTTGGTTCAATTGTACACCGGATTTATCTATGAAGGTCCAGGTTTAATCAAGCAGATAAATAAGTTACTTGATGAACAATACAAGTCTTAATTGCTTTCCCTTATTACAAATTAACCCTGAAAACAGTGGATACAAACTACAAACATATTTTCTTCGATTTAGATCGTACATTATGGGATTTCGAGGCAAATGCAAAGGAGACATTTAAAGATTTGTATAAGAAATATGATCTTAAATCACTCATAGGTTCATTTGATCAATTTTATGCGCTCTATCGAAATCATAATGACGTGTTGTGGCGATTGTACAGAGAAAAGCAAATTACAAAGGAGAAGCTGAGTTGGTATCGGTTTCATATGGTTTTATCGGATTTTAATGTAAACGATGAAGATCTGGCTCGTGCAATGGGTGCAGATTATCTTGAAATAAGTAAGACTAAAACCTTGCTATTTCCTCATACACATGAGATACTTGCTTATTTAAAAAAGAAATACCCGCTACACATCATTACCAATGGTTTTGAAGAGGTGCAATTCTCTAAACTTAAGAATTGTAATCTTGAGCAATATTTTACCAGTATTATTACTTCGGAAAAAGCAGGTGTGCAAAAGCCAAAGCCAGAAATCTTTAACTATGCCCTGAATGTTGCAAATGCAAGCAAGGAGGAAAGTATAATGATTGGTGATGATATGGAGGTTGATGTTAAAGGTGCAGATCAAGCTGGAATTGATCAGGTTCATTTTAATTTTATTGAAAAGGAATATGACCATAAAGCAACTTATGAAATTAACAGCCTCATTCAATTAAAAGACATTCTTTAATACATTTTTGTGGCGAAAATTTAGCCTAACTTTTATTGATAAAAATCATTAAAAAATTAAATGCAAAATCATTGTTCCTTTTGATTGGAAATCTACCTTTGCACGCCATTTTAAATATTTATAGTTATGTCATTTGTAACGAAAGAAAAGTTTTTAAGTAAGGACTGGTTTAAGGTCTATAGCCTTATTGTTCTGGGCTCATTTATCCTGGCAGCAGGCTTTGTGTTTTTCATCAATCCTTACAACATAGTGCCCGGTGGTGTATATGGTATAGGAATAGTTGTTCATTACCTAACCGTAGATATGTTTTCATTCTGGCCGGAAGGTGTTCCTATTGGTTTGTTTGGTTTCCTTTTAAATGTTCCGTTAACCATCATTGGTGTAAAAGTATTAGGACCACGCTTTGGCGTTAAAACTGTTGTTGGTTTTGTACTAACATCGGTGTTTATGGACGGACTTACCTATTTAGTAGGAGAGGACGATCCATTAGGACTGAAGGATCAAATTTTATTAAGCTGTATTTTTGGTGGAGTTGTAATTGGTTTTGGTCTGGGTTTAATATTTAAATCAAAAGCAACATCAGGAGGTTCCGATATTGTTGCAATGATTATAGCAAAATACACAGGCATCCCTTTAGGACAATTACTAATTTATGTTGATTCAGCAATTGTTTTATTAGGACTAGTGGTTTTTCAGGATTGGAAAATACCTTTATATAGCTGGATTGTAATCTATATTACAGGAAAGGTGATCGATTTAACCATGCAAGGTGTAAGCTACGATAAAGCCTTGATTATTATTTCGGACAAGCATCAAGAAATTAAAGACAAAATAATAAATGACCTCAAACGAGGCGGAACAGTAATGTCAGGTCAAGGAATGTTCCAGGAGACAGAGCGAAAGATGCTTTACACGGTTGTAAGTCGCCGTGAGTTGGAGATTCTAAAGGCATTTATAAGAGACGTTGACAGCCAGGCATTTATGACTGTAATTGATGCTAGTGAAATAATTGGAAATGGTTTTAAGTCGATAAAAGATGAATAGGGCGTTCGTTATTCAGGTCTCAAAAAGATATTAACAATTGATTATTAATAATTAATGATATATTTTTAAGCGACAGGCTTGTATAATTAAATTATAATCACGTAATTTGCACCCTGATTTTTGATAGATAATAAGTACAACATAGAAGACGTAAATATTCAGACGATGTCAAGAGTATGTGAAATAACCGGTAAGAAGATGATGGTAGGAAACAATGTTTCTCACTCGAATGCTAAAACTAAAAGAAGGTTTTATCCGAACCTTTTTAAAAAGAAGTTTTTTCTAGAGGATGAAAAACGATGGGTTTCCTTAAAAGTTTCTGCATCCGGTATGAGATTAATTGATAAGAAAGGATTAAGAACAGCTTTAGATCAGGCGGTTGAGAGCGGTTTTATTAAAACTTATTAAAGGAGGGGAAAAAAATGGCTAAGAAAGGAAAAGGCAATAGGCTTCAGGTTATTTTAGAGTGTACAGAACATAAGGCAACGGGTTTGCCAGGTACATCAAGGTATATAAGTACTAAGAACCGTAAGAATACTCCGGAAAGAATGGAGTTGAAAAAGTACAACCCGATTTTGAAAAAAGTCACTGTTCACAGGGAAATTAAATAAATTTTAAGATATGGCAAAGAAAGTAGTTGCTACGCTAAAAGACGGTAAAGGAAACCAGTTCGTGAAAGTTATTAAAATGGACAAGTCACCAAAAACTGGCGCTTACATGTTTAAAGAAGAGATTGTTCACACAGATCACGTGAAAGATTTTTTCACTAAAAAGTAAATATTGAAATAAATATTATATTTATAAGCTTTCTTCAAAAATTAGAAGAAAGCTTTTTTCATTTGATATTTACCTAAACCATACAGCAAGTGGCTTTATTCGGATTATTTTCAAAAGACAAGAAAGAGAACCTTGATAAGGGCCTTTCAAAAACAAAGGAGAGCGTTTTTAAAAAGCTTTCCAGAGTTATTGTTGGTAAATCAAAGGTTGATGATGAAGTGCTCGATAACCTTGAAGAGGTATTGATTACATCTGATGTAGGTGTAGATACCACACTTAAGATTATCAAGCGTATTGAAGACCGTGTTGAGAAGGATAAGTTTATGGGTACATCTGAACTTAACCGAATCTTGCAGGAAGAGATTGCGCATTTGTTGGAGGAAAATAATACCATCGATGCAGAAGATTTTAACATTGATACCAAAAAAGGTGAGCCCTATGTAATTATGGTGGTTGGTGTAAATGGTGTTGGAAAAACAACAACGATTGGAAAATTAGCATATCAGTTCAAAAAGCAAGGCAAAAGGGTTGTACTTGGTGCTGCAGATACATTTCGTGCAGCTGCCGTTGATCAGCTTGATATATGGGCAAATAGAGTAGGAGTACCTATTGTTAAACAAGACATGGGATCAGATCCTGCTTCTGTTGCGTTCGATACCTTATCATCAGCTGTTAGTAACAATAATGATATTGTGATTATTGATACTGCAGGACGATTACATAATAAGGTGAATCTGATGAATGAGCTGACGAAAATTAAGCGTGTTATGCAAAAGGTAATTCCTGATGCTCCGCATGAAATTTTACTTGTGTTAGATGGCTCAACAGGTCAGAATGCTTTTGAACAAGCCAAACAGTTTACCTTAGCAACAGAAGTTAGTGCTTTGGCACTTACCAAGCTTGATGGAACTGCTAAAGGTGGTGTTGTTATTGGTATTTCCGATCAGTTTAAAATTCCTGTTAAGTACATAGGAATTGGCGAGAAGATTGAAGATTTGCAGGTTTTTAGAAAGAAGGAATTTGTAAAATCACTGTTTAGTTAAAAAGTCACACTTCATAGAATAGTAGCCTGATGGATTCTCTTTCAGGCTTTTTTCTTTTAAATAGATTGTCGGTATGGAGAAAGCAAATAAAAAAATCAATATAGTTACTCTGGGGTGCTCAAAAAATTTAGTTGATTCAGAGGTGCTAATGCGTCAGATTGATGCAGCAGGAATTGAAGTTGTGCACAATGATAGTATTGATGGTGTTGATACGGTTATTCTAAATACTTGTGGGTTTATTCATGATGCCAAACAAGAATCCATCGACACCATTTTGGAATATATTACTGCTAAGGAAGATGGAAGAATAAACGGATTGTATGTGATGGGGTGCCTCTCGGAGCGTTACAAGGATGAGCTCAGTAAAGAAATTCCTGAGGTGGACCGCTATTTTGGTGTAACAGATATTGAAGAAATTGTTAAGGAACTTAAAATTGATTATCGCAAAGAGCTGATAGGAGAAAGGCTGTTAACAACACCATCACATTATGCCTATTTAAAAATTTCGGAAGGATGTGATCGAACTTGCTCATTTTGCGCTATACCTGTAATTAGGGGCAAACACATTTCCAAATCAATTGAGAACCTCGTACTTGAAGCTTCTTTTCTGGCTAAAAAGGGTGTTAAAGAATTAATCCTTATTGCACAAGATCTAACTTATTATGGTATCGATTTATATAAGAAACAAGCGCTAGCTGAACTGCTTAAACAATTGTGTGCGATTGATGGAATTGAGTGGATTAGATTACACTACGCCTATCCAACCAAATTCCCGATGGATGTTTTAGAAGTGATGCGCGATGAAGCTAAGATTTGCAAGTACCTGGACATTCCATTTCAGCATTTTAGCAATGGTGTTTTAGAAAATATGCGTCGAGCAATTACCGCCGAGCAAACTCAACAATTATTGGATGATATTCGCAGGACTGTTCCGGGAATAAGTGTGCGAACCACCATGCTAGTTGGTCATCCGGGTGAAACAGAAGAAGCTTTTGAAGAGTTGAAGCAATTTGTGAGCACAGCTAAATTTGAGCGACTTGGCGTATTTACTTATTCTGAGGAAGAAGGTACATGGGGAGCTGCCAATCTTAAAGATGAGATTGACGATGATATGAAGCAAGCACGTGCGGATGAATTAATGTTGCTGCAGCAAGATGTTTCCATGGATCTTAATCAAAATAAGATAGGCAAGGAGTTTAAGGTGCTGATTGATGGTTACGATGGCGAGTATTATGTTGGAAGAACTGAACATGATTCTCCTGAAGTTGACAATGAAGTGCTTATTACAGCCGAAGAAGGTTCTCTTGAAGTAGGAACTTTTGTAAATGTGTTAATTGAAAATGCCGATGATTTTGACTTATACGGGAAAGTTGTTGCTTAAGTAGGATTCGTTCTGATAAGCGCAATATGATATAAAACAAAAAAGCCCCAAACGGGGCTTTTTTTATTTTGTGTTTTCTATTTCCTTCTTTCGCTTAATAGCGACGGTAATCTCTTCCTTCTTTTTATTGAAACCAACAGTAATGGTGTCTCCTTCTGTAATGGAAGCCATAATGATGATCTCCGCCATTTTGTCTTCCAGGTACTTTTGTATGGCACGCTTTAGCGGTCTGGCACCAAACTGTACGTCATATCCTTGGCTAGCAATATAATCTTTAGCCGCAGGTGATATTTTTAGTACATACCCTAAGCTGGCTACCCGTTCGTATAAGCCTATTAATTCAATATCAATAATCTGGTGAATATGCTTTCTGGTAAGTGAATTGAACATCACCACATCATCAATTCTATTTAGGAATTCAGGTGCAAATGCCTTCTTCAAGGCTTTTTGAATAACTCCTTTTGCAAAATCATCATCCACTTCATCAGATGATCTGCTTGAGAATCCCATGCCGCGTCCAAAGTCCTTTAGCTGGCGGGTTCCAATGTTAGAAGTCATAATGATAATGGTATTCTTAAAATCAACACGACGACCTAAACTATCGGTTAACTGACCTTCATCCAGAACCTGCAATAAAAGATGGAATACATCTGGGTGAGCTTTTTCAATTTCGTCAAGTAATACAACAGAATATGGCTTACGACGCACCTTTTCGGTTAACTGTCCGCCTTCTTCGTAGCCAACATATCCTGGAGGAGCTCCGATTAAACGAGATACAGAGAATTTCTCCATGTATTCGCTCATGTCAATTCTGATTAAGGCATCCTTTGAGTCGAATAGATATTCTGTTAAAATTTTAGCCAGCTGTGTTTTACCTACACCCGTTGGTCCAAGAAAAATAAATGTTCCAATTGGCTTATTTGGATCTTTTAGTCCTGCACGATTTCGCTGAATAGCTTTTGTGATTTTTGCAATTGCATCATCCTGTCCAATTACTTTTGAACGAATTTCATCGCTCATTTGAATGAGGCGTGATCCTTCGGCCTGAGCAATTCGTTGCACAGGAACACCAGTCATCATTGCTACCACTTCAGCTACTTTCTCTTCGTCAACAGTTTCACGGTGCTGCGACAATTCTTTCTCCCACTTTTCCTTTTCCTTCTCAAGATCGGTAATCAGGTTCTTTTCCTTATCACGATAGCTTGCGGCCTCCTCAAAGTTTTGGCTTTTAACGGCTTTTACTTTGTCTTCTTTAATCACCTCAATGGCTTTCTCCAGTTCCTCAATTCTTTCCGGAACTTTAATGTTTGAGATATGCACACGCGAACCAGATTCGTCCATGGCATCAATGGCTTTGTCTGGTAAGTGTCTGTCGCTAATGTAGCGCTGCGTAAGACTTACACATGCTTCAATAGCTTCATCAGTGTAGTTTACATTATGATGATCTTCATATTTTTCCTTAATGTTATTAAGTATTTCTACGGTTTCTTCATCTGAGGTAGGCTCTACCAATATTTTCTGAAAACGTCGCTCTAAGGCACCATCTTTCTCAATATTTTGGCGGTACTCATCTAATGTTGTAGCACCAATGCATTGAATCTCGCCACGGGCCAAGGCTGGCTTTAACATGTTTGCTGCATCCAATGAGCCGGTTGCACCGCCAGCACCAACAATGGTATGAATTTCATCAATGAAGAGAATGATATTGGTGGTCTTGGCAAGCTCATTTAAAATAGCTTTCATTCGCTCTTCAAACTGACCTCGATATTTGGTTCCGGCAACAATGCTCGCAAGATCAAGTGTGATAACTCTTTTATCGAAAAGCACCCGCGAAACTTTTCGCTGTACAATTCTAAGTGCTAATCCTTCGGCTATGGCTGATTTACCTACACCAGGTTCACCAATTAATATAGGATTGTTTTTCTTTCGTCTGCTTAGTATCTGTGCTAAACGTTCTATCTCAGTGTCACGACCAACTATTGGGTCGAGTTTATTTTCTTCCGCAGCCTTGGTTATATCAATACCAAAGTTATCCAGTACCGGAGTTTCTGAGTTTGACTTACTACTTTGTTTTGGGTTGCTTTTACCTGATCCGAATCCTGAAGGCTTTTCATCGTCTTCTTCCGGAAAGTCTGATTTTGCTTTTGGTTGATATTTTTCCAATTGACTTTTTATTACATCATAGTTAATATTATTTTCCTCTAGATAAATGGTCGCAAGGCTATTCTGATCTTTCAGGATGGCCAATAATAGATGTCCTGTATTTATCTCGGTATCCTTGAATGCACGCGCTTCAAGGTAGATGAGTTTTAAAACACGTTCTGCTGGTTTTAAAAGTTGTATGTCGCTGCTATCGGCAACGGCAATGGGCTGGTCCTTCTTAATTTGCCGCTCAATGGCCATGCGGGCATCGGTAAAATCTATTTCAAGAATACCTAACACATCAATGGCTACGCCTTCGCCTTCGCGCAATATTCCAAGGAATAAATGTTCTGTACCAATATAATCGTTCCCGAGCCTTATGGCTTCTTCGCGACTATAGGAGAGAACATCTTTTATTTTTTTTGAAAATTTTGAATCCATATTTATAATCTTTGGTCAGGCACATGCAATAACTTTGCAAAAACACCTTATGCTGTCATTTTGTCTATAAAGGTATGAATAACCTTCGTTATTTTTTTATTTATAACAATAAATTAGGTATTGGGTTCATTCCTGTATGCTAGATTATACAGTATTTCTGTCGGTGTTGATTTGAACAATAAACTGTTGATAATTCATTGTTTAAATGTATGTATTTTGTCAATATTTAAGTAAATTCGTGCACCAGAAAAATAACAGGTAAATTGTTTCTTAAGCTGTTGATTATAAACAGAAAAGGAATTATTTTTTACAAATAAGTGAAATTCGATGGAAGGTGAAGATAGAATTTTAAAGGTTAATATTGAAGAGGAAATGAAATCGGCATACATTGATTACTCAATGTCGGTTATCGTTTCAAGAGCATTACCGGATGTACGCGATGGTTTAAAGCCCGTTCACAGAAGGGTATTATTCGGAATGAATGAATTAGGAATATTCTCTAACAAATCATTTAAGAAGTCGGCAAGGATTGTAGGTGAGGTACTTGGAAAGTATCACCCTCATGGCGATTCATCTGTATATGAGGCAATGGTGCGAATGGCTCAGGAATGGTCCATGCGCTATCCGCTGGTTGATGGACAGGGAAACTTTGGATCTGTCGATGGTGATAGCCCTGCTGCTATGCGTTATACCGAGGCAAGATTAAGAAAAGTTGCCGAAGAGATGTTGGCTGATCTTGACAAAAACACCGTTGACTTTAAACTGAATTTCGATGATTCAATTGAAGAGCCAACCGTTTTACCAACCAAGTTACCGACCTTATTAATTAATGGTGCATCGGGAATTGCTGTTGGTATGGCAACCAATATGCCACCTCATAATTTATCTGATGTTGTTGATGCAACTATTCAATACATTGATAATAATGAAATTGAGATTGCTGAGCTTGTTAAAACCATTAAGGCGCCGGATTTTCCAACGGGAGGTATAATCTATGGTTACAATGGCGTTGAAGAAGCATTCGAGACAGGTAGAGGTAGAGTAGTATTGCGTGCTAAAGCTGAGATCGAAGTAAGTTCATCCGGGCGTGAGCACATTATTGTTACTGAAATACCTTATCAGGTTAATAAGGCCGAGCTGATTAAGAAAACTGCCGACCTTGTAAATGAAAAGAAAATTGAAGGCATTGTTCATTTGAATGATGAGTCTGACAGAACTGGTATGCGCATCGTTTATTCATTAAAGAAAGATGCAATTGCCAATGTGGTACTTAACAAATTGTATAAGTATACACAGCTGCAAACTTCATTTTCTGTAAACAACATTGCCCTGGTTGATGGTCGTCCGCGCTTGCTGAACGTGAAAGACATGATTGCAGCATTTGTTGATCATCGTCACGAAGTAGTTACACGTCGTACACAATACGAACTTGATCAGGCTGAGAAAAGAGCGCACATCCTCGAAGGATTGTTAATTGCCCTTGATCATATTGATGAAGTGATTGCCTTAATCAGAGCATCAAAAACCGTTGAAGAAGCTCGTAATGGCTTGATGGAGAAATTCCAGCTTACTGAAATTCAGGCAAGAGCCATTCTTGATATGCGTTTACAAAAGCTTACCGGCTTAGAGCGCGATAAAATTAAGGAAGAGTATGACGAGCTGATGAAGTTAATTGCTCATCTGAAATCTATTCTTGAGAACTTGGAGCTGCGGATGCAGATTATCAAAGATGAATTGCTTGAGATGAAAGATCGTTTCGGCGATGGACGTCGAACTGAGATTATCTATGCTTCTGAAGAAATGAATCCGGAAGATTTTTATGCTGATGAAGATATGGTAATTACCATTTCTCATTTTGGCTATTTAAAGAGAACGCCGCTTACCGAATACCGCACACAGAACCGTGGTGGTGTAGGAGCGAAGGGAAGTGCAACCCGTAACGAGGACTTTGTTGAGCATTTATTTATTGCCAGCATGCACAATACCCTATTGTTCTTTACCGAAAAAGGTAAGTGTTTCTGGATGAAGGTTTACGAACTTCCTGAAGGATCAAAGATATCGCAAGGCAGAGCTATTCAAAATATTCTTAACATTGAGTCGGATGACAAGGTAATGGCCTACATTAATGTTAAAACGCTCAAAGATGAAGAATACGTTAAGAATAACTTCATTGTTTTATGTACTAAGAAAGGTGTGATTAAGAAAACACCACTCGAAGCTTTCTCTCGTCCACGTCAGAATGGTATTATTGCCATTAACATTCGCGAAGGAGACCAGTTATTAGAAGCTAAAATGACTACCGGTAACCAGGAAATTCTTTTAGCTATAAAATCAGGTCGTGCCATACGTTTCGATGAAAACAAAGTAAGATCTTCTGGTAGAAATGCTGCAGGTGTTCGAGGAATTACCTTATCAAACGAAGAAACCGACGAGGTTGTTGGAATGGTAATAGCCGATGCCGAAGGCGGAGAAGACATTTTAGTTGTTTCTGAAAAAGGTTATGGTAAGCGTTCATCTCGCGACGATTATCGTTTTACCAATCGAGGCGGAAAAGGAGTAAAAACAATTAATGTTACAGAAAAGACAGGAGAGCTAATAGCAATTAAATCAGTAATAGATACTGATGATTTAATGATTATTAACAAATCTGGTATTACTATTAGGTTAAGCGTTAATTCCTTAAGAGTTATGGGACGAGCTACGCAAGGAGTAAGGCTTATTTCATTAAGAGATGGCGATTCAATTGCTGCTGTAGCGTCTATTGAAGTTAACGAAGATGCTGAAGCACTTGTGGAAAATACCGAAGGTGAGCATCCAGAAAGTGACGAAAATGGAACGGATGTTGCTAATGAGAGCACAGATGCAGAGGAAAACGAATAGTGTTCTGAAACATCATTAGAAATATGACAGCATTAAGAAAGGTCATAACTTTGTAACGAAATTTAAAATTAATGAAGATGAAGAGAGTATTAACAGCGCTTATAATTTTAGCAAGCCTTAACATCAGTTTTGGTCAGAACAAGAATATTGTTTCTTGCTTTAACCATAATAAGTACCGCGAGTACGACAAGGCTAAAGTGGCGATAGACAAAGCCGTTGAGCATCCAAAGACAATGAATAACCCCAAAGCTTGGTGGTATAGGGGAGTTACTTATCATTTGATTACAGCGCAGTGTATGAGCGCTAAAAACCAGATGTATTGCGACTTAGCTCCAAATTCTGCAGAAGTAGCCAAAGAAGCCTATGGTAAAGCGTTGGCTCTAAACATGAAAGATCCTAAATGGCATTCACTTGATATTTATAAAAATAAAGCCGATTTAGAGCTTATCCTTAAGCTTGGTCAACAGACTAAGAATGTGGTTAATTCTGACTTATTCCGGCAAATTCTATTCGAGAAGTTCCCAAGTATGGCAAATATTTATGCCAAGAAAGGAGAGAAGGAATACATGTCTGAAGACGCAGCTGAAAATGCAAAAGCACCAGAATCATTTAAAACATCGCTGGTATATTCAGGTGTTATGGGTGGTATTGATACGGTAATTGTTTACTGGACAGCTCGTGCAGCCGACAAAGCAAACGATAATGCAACTGCCTTAGAATATTATAAGCAGTCGTTAGATTTGGGTTATGGTAAAGATGACCAGGCTAAAGCGTGGATTTGCAAGTATATGGCAGCTATTTATTTAGAAGATGGTGATACTGCCAAATATGTTCAAACGTTGCGTGATGGTGCTGAAAAGTATCCTGAAGGAAACGGTTTGTTAATGCCTGACCTTATTAATCATTACTTAGCTACAGACCAAACCGCCGAAGCGCTGGAATATTTGCAGTTAGCTTCTGAGAAGAATCCTGATAATGCGACTTATTTCTTTGCTGAAGGAACATTGTACGATAAGGCTGGTGAGTTTGATAAAGCGATTGTAACTTATGAAAAAGCCTTAGCTGTTGATCCTGAGTATTTCGATGCAAACTATAACCTGGGCGCTGTTCATTACAACATTGCCGCACAATATATTAAAGATGCCATTGACTTACCAATTGATGCACAAAAGAAATATGATGCATTAATTCTTAAAGCAAAAGACAAATTTAAAGTTGCGCAACCTTACTTAGAGAAAGCACATGAGTTGGAAGCTGAAGATTTAGGAACCATGTTAAGTTTGAAAGAAATTTATTTCCGCTTACAGATGTATGAAAAGTCGAAAGAAATGAAAGCAAAAATTGAAGCTGTTGAAAACAAATAACAGTTCTACATAAATACTAAAAGAAGGGAATCAGCATTGGTTCCCTTCTTTATTGCAATGTCAATTTAACATAATATTAATTATAGGACAAAAAGATATATAGTTTAAATCGCTAATAATATTACTTATTGATAATAACATCAGATATCATACCAGCAGATTGATTTTGTCGATCGTCCGTAACTGGTCAATAATTATTCAACCAATTTTTCTGTCATACTTAATCTCAATTCGCGCTGGGGATTTTTTCGATTTGGTTATTGAATTACTAGTTTTCTTAATAAAGATGATTTGTTATCACTTATTCTTTATTATGTAAACTCCGCGCTGAAAAAGGATTTTTCCTGTGCTTATATTTCTAGCTTTAAACAATTTATTTAGACATTAGAATTTCTCCATCATCCCCATACTCTTCTTCAAGTGTTAAGCTGCCATATTCGTTGTAGTATTTCCAGGTTCCATGCTTTTTATTCTCTTTATATGCTCCTTTAGATCTTATCTGACCGTTAGTACGAAAGCCTTCACTTTTGCCATGCATCAAATCTTCTTTGTATTCTCCTTTACAGACCAATTGACCATTGTCGTCATACATTTCAATTACCCCATCCCAAAGGTTCTTCTTATAGGTTTCTTTTAAGAATAAATGCCCACTCTTTCCATATCCTTCCCACACTCCGACTTTTTTACCCATTTTGTATGAACCCTTATTTTGCAATTGTCCACTTTCTGAATAATTCTCAGCTAGCCCATCTTCAAGATTCGACTTAAATGTCAATAAATGCTGTACTTGTCCATTTTCATAGAACATCTTGAATACTCCATCCTTTTCACCCTTAATGTATGTTCCGGTCACTTGCAATTGACCACTCTCAAAATTAGTAAACAGAACTCCGGTAAAAGGTTGACCTTTATAATACCTTAGTCCGTTTTCATCTTCAAAAAATTCTTGCTGTTCAATATAATTTACTTTTAAGTCCTTAGCAGAATCAGGATATGTTGCATCATCATCATGACATCCAGATCCGAAAGAAAGTAATAATAGAATTGGTATTAGATAATAGTTTTTCATGTGTTTGAAAGTTCATTTATACACAAAACAATATTTTATTCATAAAAGTATAATAAGCGGGTATACGAGCCCCGTACTTAAGGTGGT